>JAOPWA010000516.1 GCA_025965915.1 Dactylosporangium sp.
GTCGTGGCCTGGATCGCGTGGACGGCTCGGCGACTGCGCTCGGCGCCGTGGGCGATGGCGCTCGGGTTGGTCCTCGGCGGGGCGCTGGGCAACCTCGCCGACCGGATCTTCCGGGCACCGGGTCCGATGGTCGGACACGTGGTCGACATGGTGAGTCTCTTCGCTCCGAGGGGTGAGGTCTTCGCGGTGTTCAACGCCGCGGACTCGGCCCTGTGCGTCGGTGTGTCGCTCGCGGTGCTGCTCGAGCTGACCGGGCGGCGCGTCGACGGTACCCGTACCCGAAATCCAGACAAGATGGGTGTGCCAGACTCCGCAGGTGGCTGAGCATCGTTCACTGCCCGTACCCGACGGTCTTGACGGCCTGCGGTTGGACCAGGCGATCTCGCGGCTGTTCGGGCTGTCGCGAACCGCGGCCGCGGCGGTCGCGGAGGCCGGTGACGCGCTCGTCGACGGGGTACCGCGGCCGAAGTCCGACAAGGTCAGCGCCGGCGACTGGCTGGAGGTGACGCTGCCCGGACCGGCCGGGCCGGCACCGGTGGAGACCGAGCCGGTGGCGGGCCTGAAGGTCGTTTACAGCGACAACGACATCGTGGTGGTCGACAAGCCGGTCGGCGTCGCCGCCCACCCGAGTCCGGGCTGGACCGGGCCGACGGTGATCGGCGGCCTGGCCGCGATGGGGCACACGATCGCTACCAGCGGTGCCGCCGAGCGTCAGGGCGTGGTCCACCGGCTGGACGTCGGCACCACCGGGCTGATGGTGGTGGCCAAGAGCGAGCGGGCCTACAGCCTGCTCAAACGTGCCTTCAAGGCCCGCGAGGTGGACAAGCGCTACCACGCTGTGGTGCAGGGGCACCCCGATCCGCTGCGCGGCACGATCGACGCGCCGATCGACCGTCACCCCCACCACGACTACAAGTGGGCCGTGGTGTCCGGGGGGCGCCCCAGCATCACCCACTACGACACAGTGGAAGCGTTCCCGGCGGCCAGTCTGCTCGACATCACCCTCGAAACCGGGCGTACCCACCAGATCCGGGTGCACTTCTCTGCCATGCGCCACCCCTGCGTAGGCGATCTCACCTACGGTGCCGACCCGACGCTGGCGACCCGCGTCGGGCTGACACGCCAGTGGCTGCACGCCCGCTCGCTGGGGTTCGTGCACCCGGCGACCGACGAGTACGTGCAGTTCACCAGTGACTACCCCGACGACCTGGCACATGCCCTGTCGGTGTTGCGCGGCGAAGCGTGAAGCGCGGTGACCTGCTGGCGGAGCTGATCGACGCGACCGCTCGGCTCAGGCGCGGCGCCCGGCGCCTGCGCGGCCTGGTCATGGTCGCCCTGCTGGCGTCGGTCGCCGTGACCGTGACGACGGTGTGGCTGGTCGGCCGCGGCACCGGCGGCACCGGCGGCGGTGCCGCGGCGGGCGACGTGGTCCGGGTCGGCGTGGGCGACGGCGCCTCCATTCCAGACTATGAACAGCGCAGCCGCGCCAAGCTGTCGGGTCTGGTGGGCGGCGGCACCGGAGAGGTGGTCGCGCTGGTGACGTTGCGCACATATCTGGCCCCGGACCGGCTCGTCCCGGTACTGGACGGCGTGGCCTTGACCCAGGTGTACGCCCGGGTGCCCGCACCGCAACTGCAGACCCAGATCGTGCGGCTGGACGCCTACCGGGTGCCCGACGACGTCACCGGCGGCATGGACCGGGTGGCCGCGCGCAAGGACTCCGAGGCGGCCGATTATGCGCGCCTCGTGGCCAGCCTCGGCAACACGGACTCCGAGCGCGACCTGCGCAGCGTGTACACGTCCGGCCAGCGGATCGCCGCCACTGAGGCGGCCGCGTACCACTCGCACTGCGCCTGCGTGTACGCGGCCGTGGTACGCGCGACTCCGGCGGCGCTCGACCAACTCGCCCATCGCGACGAGGTGCGCATGGTCGATCCCGCCCCGGAGGTGCGGCGCCTGGATCGAGCGGTGTTCCTGCCACCACTGCCCGAACAGCGCGAGCGGGTCACCCCACCGGACAACTCCGGGCAGCCGACAGCATCCCCGGCGGCCGTCCAGCGTTGAACCCTCCGGGCCTCGTTGCCCGTATGAACAATTCGAATGTGGTCGGAAATCGATCCGGTCCGTAACCTGTTGGTGGGCGGTAGCAGGTGGCAGGAGGGCGAGCGTTGGAGCGCACCGAGGCCGGCCGGAGTCGATCCGAGCCGACCCCACGGTGGCGGGCGCTGCTGGACCGCGCGCTACTCGGTCGATCAGGTGAACAGGAGCTCATCGACTACGACCGCCTCCCGCCCCCGCCCCCGGCGCCGCGCCTCGATGACCTCGAGCCCGATCTCCGCCCGTCGCTGCGGTGGCAGCCCGGACCGACGCCGGACGGTGGCGACGGCGCGGCGGCGGTGCTCCGCGCGGACCTGGGCGGCCCGCGGGTGCTCGCCTTCGCAAACCCCAAGGGCGGGGTACACAAGACCACCGCGACCGTGCTCGCCGCCGCTACCGCCGGCAGTGTCCGGGGACGCGGCGTGCTCGCCTGGGACGACAACGAGCTGCGCGGCACCCTCGGACTGCGCGCCGGCAGTGCCCGCCACGCCCGTACGATCCGCCACCTGCTCGCGGACCTGGACGAGATCGAGACATTCGACGGGTACGAGCTGAGCGACCGCCTCGACGACTACCTGCGCCACGCCTCGGACGGCACGTACGACGTGCTCGCCGGCGAGGAGGATCCGCGCTTCGCCCAGAAGCTCGACCCGTACACCGTGCGCAGGGTGCTCGAGCTGGTCTGCCGTACCCACGACGTGGTCTGCGTCGACACCGGTAACAACGTGGAGAGCCCCAACTGGCGCACCGTGATCCAGTCGGCCGATCAGCTGGTGGTGACGACGGTGCCGCGCGAGGACGCCGCGTTCACAGCGGACTGGATGCTCGACCTGCTCGAAGAGGCGGGTCTGGGGCGGATGGTCAAGAACGCAGTGACGCTGCTGTCGTGCCCGACGCCGGGCAAGTCGCCGCTGCTCGACGACCTCGCGGCGCACTTCGGCAACCGGACCCGGGGCGTCGCGGTGGTGCCCTACGACCCGCAGTTGGAGAGCGGCTCCAACATCGAGTACGGGATGCTGCACCCGGCCACGAAGCGGGCCTGGCTGCAGGCGGCCGCCATGATGCTGGAGCCGTTCGCCCGCTGAAATCCGTTCACGACCCATGTCGGTCCCTGGGACTAGCATCGCTGCGACGGGCACGGCGACGGGCGCCGTCTGACCCGGTCCTGAGGTCTGAAGTCGGCCCGGGGTCGAAGGGGGCGAAACTGGCGTGGGCGACTCGTTCGTGCACCTGCACGTGCACACCGAGGACTCGATGCTGGACGGCGCGGCGAGGCTGAAGCAGCTCTTCGCCGAGACCGCTCGGATGGGCATGCCCGCCCTCGCCATGACCGATCACGGCAACCTCTTCGGGGCCTACGACTTCTACCAGCAGGCCATAGCCGCCGGTGTGAAGCCGGCTATCGGTCTCGAGGCCTATGTGACGCCCGGCACCGACCGGCGCGACCGTACCCGCGTCCGCTGGGCCGACGGTGGCGAGAACGACGTCTCCGGCGGAGGCACCTACACCCACATGACCCTGCTGGCTGCCGATGCCGAGGGGCTGCGCCACCTCTTCCAGCTCGGCTCGCGGGCCAGCCTCGAGGGTTACTTCTACAAGCCGCGCGCCGACCGGGAGCTGCTGCAGGAGTACGGCAAGGGCCTGATCGCGACCACGGGCTGCCCGTCCGGAGAGGTGCAGACCTGGCTGCGCATCGGCAACTTCGAGAGGGCCTGCGCGTCGGCGGCGGAGTTCCGCGACATCTTCGGGGCGGACAACTTCTACCTCGAACTGATGGACCACGGCCTCGACATCGAGAACCGGGTCCGCGCGGACCTGCTGCGCCTGGGCAAGCGGCTGGGCCTCAAGCCGGTGGCCACCAACGACCTGCACTACACGTACGAATCGGATGCCGACGCCCACGAGGCGCTGCTGTGCGTCCAGTCCGGCTCGACGATGGCCGATCCGAAGCGGTTCAGGTTCGACGCCCGGGACTTCTACCTCAAGTCGCCGGGGGAGATGCGCAAGCTCTGGGACGCCGCGGTGCCGGGGGCCTGCGACAACACTCTGGAGATCGCCGAGCGCATCGGCGACTACTCGACGGTGTTCGCCCCACGCAAGCTGATGCCGCAGTTCCCGGTGCCGGCCGGGGAGACCGAGGAGTCGTTCCTGCGCGCGGAGGTTCGCCGGCGCCTGGCGCGCCGCTTCCCGGGCGGCGTTCCGGAGACGCACCGCAGGCAGTCCGAGTACGAGCTCGACGTGATCTGCCAGCTGGGCTTCCCGGGTTACTTCCTGGTCGTCGCCGACCTGGTCGACCACGCCAAGCGGGTGGGCATCCGGGTCGGCCCGGGACGTGGTTCGGCGGCGGGAGCGCTCATCGCGTACGCGCTGGGCATCACGGAGCTGGATCCGCTCGCGCACGGCCTGCTGTTCGAGCGCTTCCTCAACCCCGAGCGGGTGTCGATGCCCGACATCGACATGGACTTCGACGAGCGCCGGCGTGGTGACATGATCCGGTACGCCACGGAGAAGTACGGCGACGACCGGGTCTCGCAGATCATCACGTACGGCACGATCAAGGCCAAGGCCGCGGTCAAGGACTCCGCCCGGGTCCTCGGATATCCGTTCGCGCTCGGCGACCGGATCACCAAGGCGATGCCGCCCGCGGTGATGGGCAAGGACATCCCGCTGTCAGGGATCTTCGACCCGTCGCACCCGCGTTACCCCGAGGCGGCCGAGTTCCGGCAGCTCTACGAGGCCGAGGCCGACGTCGCGAAGGTCGTCGACATGGCCAAGGGGCTGGAGGGGCTCAAGCGGCAGTGGGGGGTGCACGCCGCGGGCGTGATCCTGTCCGGTGAGCCGCTGCTCGACGTGCTTCCGATCCAGAGGCGCGAGCAGGACGGCGCGGTCATCACGCAGTGGGACATGGGTGCCTGCGAGGCCATCGGCCTGCTCAAGATGGACTTCCTGGGCCTGCGCAACCTGACGATCATGGACGATGCCCTGGCCGCAATCAAGATCAACCGGGGCATCGACCTGATCCTGGAGGACCTGCCGCTCGCCGACAAGCCGACCTACGAACTGCTGTCGCGAGGTGACACGCTCGGGGTCTTCCAGTTCGACGGCGGCCCGATGCGTGCGCTGCTGCGCTCGATGGCGCCGGACAACTTCTCCGACATCTCCGCGGTCGGCGCCCTCTACCGGCCGGGCCCGATGGGCGCGAACGCCCACAACGAGTACGCCGACCGTAAGAACGGTCGCAAACCCGTCGTCCCGATCCACCCCGAGCTGGCCGAACCGCTCGCCGACATCCTGGGCGACACCTACGGGCTGATCGTCTACCAGGAGCAGGTCATGGCGATCGCGCAGAAGGTGGCGGGCTACTCGCTGGGCAGAGCGGACCTGCTGCGCCGGGCGATGGGCAAGAAGAAG
>JAOPWA010000528.1 GCA_025965915.1 Dactylosporangium sp.
GGGCGTCGCCGGCTACGACCCGACGACGGGACTGGTTACCGGCCCTGACGGCCTGCCACTACAGTTCGGTGGCACCGGTGGGCAGTACCAGTTGGCGGGCGAGCAGTCCTGGAAGCAACTGCTGCTCGCGGGGATCGCGCCATGAGGGCCGGCACGCCGGAAAGCGTGAATGAAGCCAACGGGGTCGAGGAGGCGAGAATGTCGGCACGTACAAGATCGAAGGCAGCCGCGGGGGAACCTGCCCGCCGCCGCACGGTAATCCGCCGCCCGCTCCGGCAGATCGATGGCGAGGCCCCGGCCGAGGAGTTCGACACCGCGACATCGGACGAGGAGTTCGAAGCCGCGACAGCGGACGAAGACGTCGAGAACGGGGCATCGGACGAAGACGTCGAGAACGGGGCATCGGACGAGGGCGTCGACAGCCGGGCATCGGCCGGTGACGTCAACCGCGCGACGCCGACCGAAAGCCGGGCCGCGGTTCGCCGTGGCGCCGGCGCCCGGCGCGGACCGCGGCTGCTTGTCGCCTGCCTCGTCGTCGTGCTGGCGGCCGCGGTGACGGCGGCCGGCGTCGCCGGCTACGGCTGGTACTCCCAGCAGCGCCTCGACCAGGCGCGGCAGCAGGCCCTCGCCGCGGCGCGACAGACGACCGTCAACTTCGTGTCCGTCAGCGCCGCGACGGTCGACCGCGACCTTCAGCGGGTCACCGCGGGCGCCACCGCCGACTTCAAGGATGAGTTCACGCGGGGTGCGCCTCAGGTACGCGCCGCGGTGGTGGAGAACAACGTCGACTCGCACGGCTCCGTCCTGCGTGCCGCGCTCGTGTCCGGCGACAGCGACTCGGCCGTGGTGCTCGTGGCGGTCGATGCCACCGTCAAGAACGTCAAGGCCCCCCAGGGCCGGTTGTCGCACTACCGGATCCAGGTCAACGTGACCCGCGACGCGAAGTCCGGGCGGTGGCTGGTGTCGAAGCTGCAGTTCGTGGGTTGATCGGAGACAATGATGCGAGGTTCTGACTTTCTCCGCCCGCGCGGCGGCGCTCCGGGTCGCCGCCTGGTGATCGGGCTCTCGCTCGCGATCCTGCTCTTCGCCGGCCTCGCCGGCGTGGCATGGTACGGCCAGCACCGCGCGGACCAGCGTGACAGCGCCGTCCGGGACGCGACCGCCGCGGCCAACAGCGCCGCGCAGGCGATCTTCTCGTATGACTACCGCACCTTCGACTCCAGCGTCGCCAACGGCAAGACGTTCGTCACCGGCCCGTTCGCCAAGGAGTACGGGCAGACCACCTCGACGCTGAAGGCAGCCGCGCAGAAGGAGCAGGCGGTGGTCCGGGCACAGGTTTCGGCGACCGGCGTCGTCACCGCGGCTCCGGACCGGGTCGAACTGCTGCTCTACGTCAACCAGTACCGCCGCAACGTCAACATCGCCGGTGAGAAGGTCGACCAGAACCGGGTGACGCTGACGATGGTGCGGGTCGGCAGCGACTGGCGGGTGTCGGGCGCGGCCGCCGTCTGAGACGGCAACCGGGAGCTGACGGGCCGCCGACGGGCGGGTATCAGCCGGGACGGGTCGGTCAGCCCACCTTTGCACCGACATGGAGCGCCACCGCGTCATGGGCCCGAACGTCGACCTGGAACCAGCCGCCCGAGTCGACGGTGATCACCGGCCCAGTACAGGAGCCGTTGGTGAAGTCGCCGTGGATCACGTCGCAGTACCGCCCGGCCGGAAGGTTGGAGAAGTACCGGCGACCGTTGATCGCGTAGTCCTCGCCGTTGATGGTGAGGTACCCCTTGTCGCCGCGACCGAAGGCGATGTGGTCGTTGCCGTTGTCGTACCAGTCGACCATCGGCGTGCCCTCCACCGCGTTGTGGAACGCGACCATGTTGGCGATCACCTGCCAGCGGTGCTCACACCGCCAGCCACCCGAGAAGCACGTCGCGTTGTCGGTCCTGCCGGAGGCGTCCGAGGGCGGCCCCTGGTCGGGGTTGCTGAACTCGTAGCTCGACATCACGGTCGGGGTGCCGTACGGCCACCCGAGCATGAACGCGTTGGCCAGTGCGTAGGTCGCGTTGTCCCGGTAGGTGAGGACGTCGCCGCCACCGCGCTGGGTGTCGTGGTTGTCGACGAAGACACCGGCCCCACCCGTAGGCAGGTACCCCCACGGCTGGCCGAAGTTGTTGAGGTATGCGAGTTTCTCGTGCCGGAAGACCCGGCCGAGGTCCCTGCCGTAGCGGAACTCGAGAACGTCACCGTTGCCGGTGTACTCGGCCGGCTGGATCGCCTCCCCCGCGCTGTACATCATCTCCTGGGTGATGTAGACAGGGCGCGACAGCTTCGCCTCGATGGCGGCGATGTCGCCGGCGGGCATGTGCTTGCTCGCGTCCAGGCGGAATCCGTCGACGCCCATGGACAGCAGGTCGTTGAGGTACCCGGCGAGCTTGCCGCGCACGTACTCGGAGCCGCTGTCGAGGTCGGCTAGGTTCACCAGTTCGCAGTTCTGCACCTCGTACCGGTCGTTGTAATTGACGATGTCGTCGTTGTAGTTGCGTCCACAGTGGTGGAAGTCCTGGTACTGGTAGTTGCCGGGGTAGTCGTAGTGGCTGTACGACGAGCCGGCCCAGCCCGTACCCGGATTGTCCTGGCCCGACATGTGGTTGATCACGGCGTCGACGATGACCCGCACACCCGCCCCGTGGCAGGCGTTGACCACCGACTGGAACTGCGCCCGGCTCCCCTTGCGGGACTCGATCCGGTAGCTGACCGGCTGGTAGGCCACCCACCACTGCTGTCCCTTGACGTGCTCCTGCGGCGGCGAGACCTGCACGTACCCGTAGCCGCGGGGACCGAGGAAGTTCCGGCACTCGCTCGCCACCGAGTTCCAGTTCCACTCGAACAGGTTGGCGATGACCTTCTTGCTTCCCGTCGGCGAGGCGTTGGCGGTCGGGGCCGTCGGTCCGAGCGACGTGACCACGGCGGCTGCGAGAGTCGCGGCGAGGACGACCACGCCGAGAAGCGTGGAGGACGACCGGCGGTGATGCATCGGACCTCCCAAGAGGCGACACCGGCCTGGGGTGAGCGCCGGGTGCGGCCTGAAACATGACCGCAACATGGCCGCAAAGTTAGAAACATCTTGCAAGGATGTCAATAGATTGATGCGAATCTACGTGATCACATGATCCCGCGAGGTCACGGCGTCCAAAGTCCAGATGCTCATGGCAGGGGGGTGGGTCCCCGGCTGTGACCATGGTCATCGGCGATCCTTTAGCCATGGCAGAAGCGACCGTGATCGACAAGCGCCGGCTGACCCGTCACCCCGTACTCCTCGGCCTCGCGATCGCACTGGTCGCCGTGAACCTGCGTCCCACGCTGGCCAGCGTCGGACCGGTCCTCACGGACCTGCGTACAGACCTCGGCCTGTCCGGCACCGAAACCGCGGTACTGACCGCCGTACCGGTCCTGTGCCTGGGTGCACTCGCCGCCACCGCACCGACCCTCGCCCGCCGCTGGGGAACGGAGCCGGTCATCGCCGCCGTCCTCGCCGTGATCGGCGCCGGCCTGCTCCTGCGCGCCAGCGGCGGCGCGATGGTGCTCTTCGCCGGTACGGTGATTGTCAGCGGCGCCATCGCCATCGCCAACGTCCTGCTGCCGGCCATCATCAAACGCGACTTCGCGGGCCGCAGCGGAACCATGATGGGTGTGTACTCGATGGCCCTGAGCGGCTCGGCCGCCGTCGCCGCCGGCGCGACGGTGCCCATCGGCAACGCCTTACGACTGGGCTGGCGGGGGGCGCTGGGAGCATGGGCACTGCCGGCGGTCGTCGCGCTCGTGGCGTGGATACCGTTCGCCCGCGGTCGCCACAGCCCGCCGGCAGGTGCCCCTCGTGGCGGGTCGCTGCTGCGCGACCCACTCGCCTGGCAGGTGACCTCCTTCTTCGGACTGCAATCGCTGTCGTTCTACGCCGTCCTGGCCTGGCTGCCTTCCGTCTACCGCGACCACGGCTACAGCCCCGCCGCGGCCGGCCTACTGCTGTCGACATCGGCCCTGGTGCAACTACCGATAACGCTCGTGGTGCCGAACCTGGCGGCCCGGTTCGCCGACCAACGCGCCTTCGCGGTCGGGTGCACGCTGCTGACCATGGCCGGACTCGGCGGTGTGCTGCTGGCTCCGACGGCGGCGCCGTACCTGTGGATGCTCCTGCTCGGGGTCGGACAGGGCACGTCGTTCGCGATCGGTCTCACGCTGTTCGTCCTGCGTACCCGGGCGACGGTCGACACCGCCCGGCTGTCGGCGATGGCGCAGACGTTCGGCTACCTCGTCGCGGCCGGCGGGCCGCTGCTCGTCGGTACTGTCCACGACACGGCGCGGTCGTGGACGCCGGCGCTCGCACTGCTCCTGCTGCTCGCCCTGCCGCAACTGCTGACCGGCCTGCTCGCCGGTAGGAGCCGCTACGTCGGCGAGGGCCGGCGACCGGACTGACGGGCAGTACGCCGGGATCAGATCACGTCGGCGATGTCCTGCATCAGCCGGAACTTGGAGCGCGCGCCCACCATCGATCTCACCGGTTCGCCGTCGCGGAACACCATCAGCGTGGGCATCGACAGCACCCCGTACCGCATGGTGGTGACGGGGTTCTCATCGACGTCGATCTCGACCACGAGGAGCCGCTCGCACTCCTCCCGCGCGATCGACGCGAGCACGGGCGCGATCGTCCGGCACGGCCGGCACCACTCGGCCGTGAACTCCACCAGTACGGGCCGCTTCGCCAGCAGTACCTCCGCCTCGAAGCTGTCGTCGGTCACCACCCGCACCGAGCCATCGAGATTCACATCGGTCGTTGTCATGGTTTACCTCTTTCATTCGTGCACTAAGCCGTCAGTTCGCATCGCAGGCGTCAGTTCGCATCGCGGAGCCGACGGGGTGGGCAGTCGCGAGGACTCGAACGGCGACACCACCTCCGCCATTGCCAGTTGTCCGCTCAACTGCTCGCGTACGTCCTGCAGGCGGGCGATGTAGGTGTCGAGTTCGGCGAGTTTTCGCCGGTACACCTCCAACGAGGCCGGGCAGGCGTCGCCGGCCGGGTTGCCCGCCCGCAGGCACTCCACGAACGGCCTCGTCTCCTCCAGACCGAACCCGATGTCCAGCAGGGCGCGGATCTCCCGTACCAGCCGAAGGTCGTCTTCGCCGTAGTCTCGGTAGCCGTTGACCGATCGTCGCGCCCGCAGCAGACCCCGCGACTCGTAGTAGCGCAGGGTGCGCGTACTTGTGCCGACCCTCGCGGCCAACTCTCCGATACGCACGCGCGCCTCCTCCCATTCCGGTCGCTACTCCAGGACGCTAGACCTTGACGTCGATGTCAACGCCAGCCCGACACGATCATGGCCGCCGCCATCATCCGGTCTCTCCCGACCACTCCCAAGATGTCGGTTCTTAAGCGGTCTGTCGTAGTCTTAGCGGCGTGTCGCGGCAGGGTTACCGACGCCCACCGCGTAATGCTGGATACTCCCCTCCCCCCGAAGGAGTTCGACAATGATCAAGCGCTCGCGGCTGTTCGGCGCGAAGACCCGCGTCACCTTCAGCCTGCCAACTAACCAACCGGTCGGTGAGGTCAGCGTGGTCGGCACGTTCAACGACTGGACCCCGGGTCTTCACAAGCTCGTCGCCCGGCGCAACGGAACCCGGAGCGTGTCGGTCACCCTGCCGCCGGGCGAGTACCGGTTCCGTTACCTGGCCACCGACGGCGTCTGGTTCGACGACCAGACCGCCGACGAGATCGAAGACCAGGCCGGCATAATCCGGATCTAGACCTCTTCAGCGGGCGCGCGGACGCACCGCTCGGGCCGCACCGGGTCGATTGCGCAGACCGGCCGACGAAACCGACGCCGACCTGCTGTCGACAGCTTGGGAAGCAACGCGGTGGCGGACGCCGCGGGGACAAGCCGGTTGATCGCGTGCGCGGCAGCGTCCGCATCGGGATCGATCTCGTCGAGCAGTCGGTCGAGGTGCCCGAGCACCGCGCCGTGCACCCGCCAGATCGCCGGCTCCTCCCGAGCATCGACGAGCATGGCCGTGCTGGCGGCGTCGCGCAGGGCACGTGCCCGCAGCACCGCCCGCCGCAGCCCGGCGTCGTCTCTGGCAGGCCCGGCCACGTCGGACGCCACCAGATCACCGAACGCCTTGACGGCGTCCCCGGCTGAGTGGAGCAGGTCAGCCAGCGGCCGGCGCACCTCCGGGCCGGGCAGGTCCACCCCGGGCACCCCGTAGACGCGGTCCGCCATACAACGGCAGGTGACGCGTACGTGGATCAGCGAGTACTCGAGCGCGGTCAGCCCCGAGCGCAGCGTCTCGGGGACATGGGCGGCCCGTCGTCGCGGGTTGAGACGCAGGCTGTCCTCGGCCTCGGCCAAGGCGCGCCGGGCGTCGCCGACCGCGCCCTCCAGTCCCCGGGCGCGCCGCAAGCTGTCCAGCGCACGCTCGTGGGTCCAGCCCTGCGCGATATCGGCGGCGACAGAGTGCAGCAGTTGACCGATCTCCTCGGCCAACTCGCCGATGGCGTCCCCGGCGGGCTGGACATACACCGGTGGCACCAGCAGGCTGACGCACACGCCTACCGCGGCCCCGATCAGGGTCTCGTAGACCCGGCCCAGCCCGGCCTGGGTGTGGCTGCCGACGGCGAGTACGAGCATCGCGCTGATCGGAACCTCGAGGGCGTGGTCGCCAAGTCGTAGCCTCTTGCCGACGATGAGCGCGGCCAGGACGGTGACGCCGAGGCTCCACCAGGTGAGGCCGAACACCGAGGACAGCAGTCCCGCCAGCAGCACACCGACGACCACGCTTCCGATGCGCTGCCACCCGTTCCTGACGGTTTGGTAGAGCGTCAACTGGACCACCAGCAGCGCGGTGAGCGCCGCCAGCACCGGCCGCGGTTCGCCCAGCAACAGGTTGGCGACGGCGTACGCGGCTGCCGTCGCCACCGCGATCTTCGCGGTGCCCCATCCCGGGAGCCGGCCGCTGCGGCGGGCCCGTACCCAGGTCTCGCGGCTCCACCTCGCCGCGTCGGGCACGCTGACCGAACGGACTGCGTAGCTACGAAGGTGATCCAGGGCTGACAGGTGTGACCGGCCCCGAGTCAGCGTGAGTCCGCGACCCGATGGCGCAGTCATTCGTTTCTCTCCCCGTCAAGGCGGTCACGGTATCGGTACCGCTCGGCGGCGCGCTGACTTCAGGTACGCGGCCACGGAGTCGGTGTCGGGCGGACGTCGGCGACCACCGGCACCAATACGTCCCATCCGACGGTATGCCAGAGATAGATCAACACCGGGTGACTGAGATTGAACGCACCCGACTTGCTACCAAAGGGGACGCCCGATCGGTCAGTCGACGAGCGCCGAATAGACAAGCTGGCGCAGCTGGGAACGGACCGGGTAGACGCTCGACGGCAATAGCTGCGTGAAGAACATGGCAGTGATCTCCTCGTTCGGGTCGACCCAGAACGCCGTGCTCGCCGCGCCACCCCAGGCGTACTCGCCGACGCTGCGGATCACCCGGCTCGGGATCGGATCCTCCACGACCGCGAAGCCGAGCCCGAAGCCGATACCGTCGAACGTGGTCTCGGCGAAACTGCTCGTCGACAACGTGCCGAGGTCCTGGCCGTCAGGAAGGTGGTTGCGGGTCATGAAACGCACGGTGCGATTGCTGAGCAGCCGTTCGCCGTCGAGTGACCCCTCGTTGAGCAGCATCTGGGTGAAGCGGTGGTAGTCGGCGGCCGTCGAGATGAGCCCGCTACCACCGGAGAGCAGTTCGGGCTTCCTCCGCGACCAGAGGCCGAGGTCGTCGGCGTGTGCCGCGTGGTTGTCGACGGGGTGTGGCGTGTACAGCCCGGCCAGCCGCTCCACGTCGTCGCCTTCGACCCACCAGCGGGTATCTGCCATACCGAGCCGGCCGAAGATGCGCTCGGCGAAGAAGCTGTCCAGGTCCTGTCCGCTGACCAGTTCGATGATGCGGCCGAGCACGTCGGTGGCGACCGAGTAGCCCCACGCGGTGCCGGGCTCGAACAGCAGCGGTAGCCGGGCCCAGACCTCGCACGCGTCAGCGAGGGTTACGCCCGCCGGCGGGTACAGGTCGTAGCCCTCGTCGCGGTAGAGCCGGTCCACGACCGAGTTGTTCAGGAAGCCGTACGTCAGCCCGGAGGTGTGGGTGAGCAGGTGCCAGATCCGGATCGGCTCCGTGGCCGGCACGGTGTGCGGGCGCAGCGCGGAGCCCTTGACGTAGACCGTCATGTCGGCGAACTCCGGGATCCAGCGACTGATCTCGTCGGTGAGCTCGAACAGCCCCCTCTCCCACAACATCATCGCCGCGACGGAGGTGATCGGCTTGGTCATCGAGAAAATGCGCCACAGCGTGTCCGGCTCGACCGGGATACGGTCCTCGCGCTTGCGGTAGCCGTAGGTCGAGGCGTACACGACCTCCCCGCGGCGGGTCACCGCGATCTGCCAACCGGGCAACCGGCCGGTGTCCACGTAGTGGGCGAAGTGCCTGTCGATACGGTCCAGCCGCGCCGGGTCGAAGCCCAACTGGTCCGGGTCTGCCGTGCGCTCCATCACCCGAAAAGCCTAGTGCCGGTTCGAGCCCCTGTCAGGCGTGCGGTTCCCGCGCGGCAGCCCGCGATCCAACCTCCTCAATGGACACCTTGCGCATCTCCACCTTGCGGATCTTCCCGGTCA
>JAOPWA010000547.1 GCA_025965915.1 Dactylosporangium sp.
ATCGTCAGCACCGGAACCCCGACGTCTCGGAAAACCTCGCGGTAAACGTTCCGGATGTGGGAGATAGTCGCTGGCAGGTCGAACCGTTGGGTCGCCACGTTGCCCGCGTCGTGCAGCCGCAAGTGGGACAGGTCGATTCCATGGCGGCTAATCCGCTTGCCGCGCTTGGACAGTTCGCGGACCCGGTCCGGGCCGAGGGACGCACCACCCGCTCCTCCGGCGCCGCCCTCGAACGGCACGCCGATGACCACCAGGTCCGCGGCGTCTCCGGCGGCTGCGGCCAGTCCGGCCCAGGCTTGCCCGGGCGTCAGCTCATCGCTCCACATCGTCATGCCTCACGGAAGCGGTACGGGAGTGAAGTCGATGGCCTGCCCGGCGGCGATGCGGTGGGTCAGGTCCTCCATCGGCAGCACCACGGCGCAGTAGGAGGCGAGCCACTGCAGGGCGCGGTCGCGATCCTCGTCGCGGGTCGACACGACGCCGTCGGAGGGCACGACGACGTTGTAGCCGCGGAAGTGTGCGTCGGCGGCCGTCGTCTGGATGCAGACCTGGGCCTGCATCCCGGTGATCACCACGGTGTCGATCTTCTCGGCGCGCAGGAACGCGTCGAGTGTGGTCTCGAAGAAGCCGCTGTCCTTCTTCTTCTCGATGATGACGTCGGTGGGTTCGACGAACTCGGGCATCAGCTCAGCGCCCGGCGTGCCGCGCAGGACGGGGATGCGGCCGTCGTGCAGCTCGATCTTCTTGTCACCCTCGTCGTAGATGAGCTGCAGGTGGACGATGGGGACGCTCAAGGCGCGCATCTCGTCGAGAAATTTCACGAATCCCGGGGTCATGCGTTCGACGTTGGCCTTCCGGTCGCTGTTCTTGTCGACCAGATCGCGCTGGAGATCGTTGGTTAGGATCGCGTAGCGGGGCATCGTGGTCCTCTCAGATCCAGTGATGGACGGCTGTCGCCGCCTCATCGAAATCGAAGCGTTCTGCTATCCGCTCATCCGGTGGGATGTAGGAGTTGACGAAGAGGTCGTAGACGCCGCTGGCGCCCACGGTCAGCAGGTCGCACAGGGGCGCCGACAGGACGGCCTTGAGGTAGTCGGCGTCGACGCCGCCGTTGCCGAGGACGTCGGTGGCGTACAGCGTGTGGAGGCCGCCGCCGGAGCGCTCGAAGAATAGGGGCGTACCGGCGATCATGCCGCTGGTGTCGGCCGCCGCCATCAGTTCGGCCTCCTCGTTGAGGCCGTGGCGGCGTAGCAGATGTTCCCAGCCGTCCTTGAACTGCTGGAAGTAGACGAGCGATCCGGGCCCCACCAGCGGCTTGACACCGGAGTAAAGGAACAGGCTGACATGCAGTGAGACTGCCGGGATGAGCTCCTCGCTGTGCAGGTGGTCGAGCAGAGCCGCGCGCTCGAGCGGGACGCTCAGGTGGGCGTGCCGTGGGTCCGCCGGGGCCAGCCGGTTGCCTTGGACGTATAGGCGTAGCAGTTGCGGCTTGTCCGGATGTTTGCGCCAGAAGAAGTGGGTCCCTTTGTTCGACGCCTCCTCCCAGGCCACCACGACGCCGCGGAAGGTGTCCAGGACGTCGGCGCGCAGCTTCGGGTTCAGCAGCGCGTCGGTGAGGTAGCTGTCGTCGCCGAGCAGGTCGATCAGCAGGTGCCGGGTGACGTCCTCCGCGTCGAGATACAGCAGTTCGGGGACGCTCTGCCGGAAGAGCATGGGCCAGGTGGCCCGCAGCGCCATCGCTATCTGGTCCTTGTGTCGGTTGCGCGCTCCCGGCCCCAGATCGTTCAGCGTCCGCTCGTAGTGGGTCAGGAACTGCTGGTCGTCCGGGGCGAACGCGGCCAGCTGGCCGGCCTTGCGCAGGCGTTCGACGAAGTCGAACGTGCGGCTGGGCGCATGGTAGATGACGTCCCGGTGCTCCTTGTTGCTGAAGTACGCCACCCGGCGATTGCGGAACGAGAATCCGTTGCGGATGTAGTAGTTGCCGGGTGCCACATTGCTACAGGAGAAGGTGACGACCGGCCGGCCGGTCTCGCCGCTGAGCAGCCGGGCGGCATTGGCGATCACGTTCGTGCCCAGCAATAGCGGATGGTTGAGCAGCTGGTGATGGTCGACGATGTTCACCGCGCGCAGGTCAGCCGCTCGCACGTCGGGCGCGTCCGGGCCGAAGGCGCTCGCGGCGACCTTGCGGGCGGCCGACGCCAGTCGCTCCTGCCGGGCGGCGTGCGGGGCCGTCGGCTCCCCGGTGCGCAGCCGAGCGGAGTACTCGCCCAGGGGTGTCTCATCGGCGAAGTACGGCTCGATGATCGGCACGTACCGTTTGAGCTGTTCCACCGTCAGCCCGAGGCTTGCCGGGAGACGCTTGTCCATTGTTGCTCCTCTTGCGGGCGGCGGCGATCACGGCCTGGCCCACGGAGATGCCGCCGTCGTTGGTCGGGACCCGGCCGTGAGTATGTACGCGCAACCCGCTGTCGGTGAGCTCCCGCTCGACCCGGACCAGCAGGTACTGGTTGAGGAAGACGCCACCGCTGAGGACGACGTCGTCCAGGCCGTGGGTGTCGCGTAGAAGCAGGCACACCTCTTTGACCGCCTGCACCACGCTCTCGTGGAACCGGCCGCTGGACACCGCCGCCGGCTCATCCTGGCTCTCGGCCAACGCCCTGATCCACGGCTCGTGGCTGATCACGATGCCGTCGCCGTCCCGCGAGAGCCGGGTGGGCCACGGCGTATGGGGCTTGTGGCCCGGGTCGAGCAGTTGTTCGAGCTCGATGGCGGCCTGCGCCTCGTAGCTGACGCTGCGGCGCACGCCGAGCAGCGCCGAGACCGCGTCGAACAGCCGGCCCATGCTGGAGGTCACCGGGGAGTTCACCGCCCGGGCGGCCATCTTCGCGACCACCTCGACCTCGAAGGGGTCCTGGTCGTCGAGCACCGTGAGGGGCAGCCCGTGCTGCTGGAGCAGGGCCGCGGCGACGCGCCAGGGATGCCGGACCGCCTGGTCGCCGCCGGGGAGCCGGAAGCGTTCCAGGTGGGCGGCCCGCTCGAACCCGTCGTAGTCGCCGACCAGGAACTCGCCGCCCCAGATCGTGCCGTCGAGCCCGTAGCCAGTGCCGTCGAACACCACCGCGATCACCCGCCGGTCGAGCCCGTTGTCGGCCATGCACGCGGCCATGTGGGCGTGGTGGTGCTGCACGAGGATCCGCTCGACGCCGGGGTGGTCGGCGGCGTACCGCGCGGCGTAGTGCGTGCTGTGGAAGTCCGGGTGGAGGTCGCTGGCCACCAGGCACGGGGTGACGTCGAACAGGTCGCACAGGTGGTCGACTGTCTCGGCGAAGAACTCCCGGTTGCCCGCCGTCTTGAGGTCGCCGATGTGCTGGCTCAGGTAGAGCGAGGTTCCGCTCGCCACGCACACGGTGTCCTTCAGCTCCGCTCCCACGGACAGCGTAGGGGTCATTGGGAACGGCGCCGGGATCGGGTCGGGCGCGTAGCCGCGGGCGCGCCGCAGGAACGTCAGCTTGGGGGCAAGGTCGCTTCGCACGACGCGGGCGATCGAGTCGTCCACCCGGACGTGAATCGGGCGATCGTGGGTGAGGAAGCCGCCGACGACGCCGCCCAGCACCCGCAGCGCCTCGGCCTCGGTGCGTGCCATCGGCTCGTCCGGCGCGTTGCCGCTAGTCGCGATCAGCACGTCGGTGGCTGCGGCGAGCAGGAGGTGCTGCAGCGGCGTGGCCGGCAGCATGAACCCCAGCGTCGAGCTGCCGGGGGCGACCTCCTCCGACAGGCGGTTGCCCGGCCGGGCGCGCAGCAGCACGATCGGGCGTCCGGGCGACTCGAGCAGCCGTCGTTCGGGATCGGTGACCTCGGCGTAGCGGGCGACGACCCCGGCGTCGCGGGCGAGCAGGGCGAACGGCTTGGCGCTGCGTTCCTTGCGTGCCCGCAGCGCGGCGACTGCGGCGGCGTCGTGGGGGTCGACCATGATCTGATAGCCGCCCAGCGCCTTGACCGCCAGCACCTCACCGGCCCGCAGCAGGCCGGCCGCGACCGCGACCGGGTCGGCGCACGCGCGCTCGGAGCCGTCGGCCGCCAGCAGCCGGACGGTGGGCCCGCACGCCCAGCAGGCGGTGGGCTGTGCATGG
>JAOPWA010000599.1 GCA_025965915.1 Dactylosporangium sp.
GCGCTGCGTGTGCGGCTCGGTCGGATGCCTGGAAGGCATGCTGTCCGAGCCGCACCTGCGGACGCGGGTCGAGCAGGCCGCGCGGGGCAGCACCGTGCTCACTCGAGCCCGACGCCAGCACCGGGCACCACTGGACATCCTGGACGCGGCGGCGCGGGCCGGCGACGAGATCGCAAGCGGACTGCTGGCGGAGTTCGCCGAGCACCTGAGCATGGCGATCGCCCTCAACATCAACGTCTTCAGCCCAACCCGGGCGGCACTCGGCGGCATCCTCACGACCGCGCCGAAGGAGGTGCTGGAGCGGGTACTGTCAGCCACCCGCGCCAAGATCTGCTCGGTGCTCCGCCACCAGGTCAGTGTCGAGCCGTCGACGCTGGGGCGGCACGTCGGCCTCCTCGGCGCGGCGACGGTCGCCGTCGACCGGGTCTTCTACGAACGGGGAGCCGTGCCCGCGCAGGTGTAGCGCCCGACGACCGGCGGATTCACAAACCGCGACTTGAACCGCTAAAGCCATCTGAATACCTCCTGTGCGTTGTGCACTTACGGCTGGGCCGCTGGACCGACCGGGACGTGTACGCGTACGCATGCGGGTCGGCGGCCATGACCACCACGACCCGGGAGCGGCTACTCGCAGCCGGGATCCATCCCGATCGGGTGCGGTGCGAGGACTACAACGACGACCCCTACCGGCCCAGGGCCGCCAGCGCGGTCACCGAATTCGAGGAGGTGCCGACCCGATGACCGGGTACGGCGACAACAGCGACCATACCGACAGCGGAACGCACGACTGGGTGCCGCTGTCCGCCGAGCACGTTCGCCACCACATGTTCCGGGAAACGCGCGCAGGCCCATGCCGACCGGCTCATCGCCGACGCCCAGGCCCACGCCAGCGCGATGCCCGCGACCAGGCCGAGGCGATCGTCAACCGGACCCGACAGGAAGCTGACCAGGCAGCCCGCGCCGGCACCGACTACAACGCCGACCGGGAGCAGGCGGAGCGACTGTCGGCGCTGGGCCGCAGCATTCTCGCCGCCATGTCCGGCGCCACCACGCAGATGGACGGCGCCAGCGCACAGATGCGCGCCGTCGGCGACGTGTTCGCCGCCGAACTCGAAAAGCTGACCATGGTGCCGGTCGCCCCCGGTCGGCCGGCCCGCACGGCACGGCTAGCGGCCGGGTCCGCGTGAGTGGGTGTCGCCGGCGTCGCCGACGGCACCCGGCACGGTCGTGCTGGTACGTTGCCGCTGATGAATGCCTCGCGCGGCACCCGACTCGGTTCTCAGTTCACCCTGGTGTTGACCGCCAGCACGATCTCCGCGCTGGGCGATGGGGTCACCATCGTCGCCGCGCCGCTCCTCATCGCGTCGATGACCAGCAGTCCGCTCGTGGTGTCCGGCGCAGTCTTCGCCGCGACACTGCCCTGGCTGCTGTTCTCACTGCTCAGCGGCGGGTTGGTGGACCGGCTGGACCGACGTCGGGTGATGGTGGTCGTCGACTGGATCCGGGCAGCGACCATCGGCGCGTTGGGCGTGGCGGTGGCGCTGCACCGCGGCGGCGTCATCCTGCTGTACGCGGCGATGTTCCTCCTGGGCACCGGAGAGACGCTGTTTCGGGCGGCCAGCCTGTCGATGCTGCCGGCCGTGGTACGGCCGGACCTCCTCGAACGCGCGAACGGCCGGCTCAGCGCCGCTCGCACCGTGGTCCACGACATGATCGCCGGCCCGCTGGGAGGGCTGCTGTTCACCGCCGCGGTGGCGGCACCGTTTCTCCTCGACGCGGGCTCGTTCGCCGTCGGCGCGGTGCTGCTCGGATGGCTGTCCGGCACGTTCCGGGCGGGCAGCACGGCCGGCGGCGCGCCGGGTACCCGATCGGCGCAGCGACCTTCCCTCCGTGTGGAGATCGCCGAAGGTGTGCGCTGGCTACTCGCGCACCGACTGCTGCGTACGTTGGCGGTGCTGATGGGGCTGCTCAATGTGACTCTCACCGCGGCGTTGTCGATCCTCGTACTGCTGGCCACGAAGCGCCTGGGCCTGGGGTCGGTCGGCTACGGATTGCTGTTCAGCGCGCTCGCGGTCGGTGGGCTGCTGGGGGCGCTGGTCGGCGAGCGGCTGATCCGACGGTTCACCGCGAGCGTGACGCTGCGGGTGGGGCTGATCATCGAAACCGTCTTCCACCTGACAATGGCGTTATCCACCAGCCCGGTCGCGGTAGGCGCGATCCTGGCGTTGTTCGGTGTACATAATTCACTGTGGACGATCGTCAGCACGTCGCTGCGCCAGCGCCTGACGCCCGAGGCGATGCTCGGCCGGGTCAACAGCGCCTACCTGTTCCTGGTCGCTGGCGGCAACGCCGTCGGCGCGCTGCTGGGCGGTGCGGTCGCCACCCGTTTCGGGCTCACCGCCCCGTACTGGATCGGGTTCGTGGTCGCCGCCGCCGTCACCGCGGCGACCTGGCGGGTCTTTGACCGCCGCACCATGGCCGCCACGTACGCCGAGCCTGCCCGGGTGTCCGCCTAGGGCGCGGCGTTGAGGACGCCTCGATCGGGGACAAGACCCCGTACCAGGCCTCGCACAAAGATGTCGGAGCCACGAGGCAGGATGGTGCCGTGACGACCACCGCCCGCCCCTACACGGCAACCCTGGACGCGGTCCTGGAGCGGTTGACCTATGTCAACGAGGAGACCGGCTACACCGTTGCCCGGGTGGCGACCGACCGCAGCAGCGATCTGCTCACGGTGGTGGGTGCGTTACTGGGCGCCCAACCCGGTGAAAGCCT
The DNA here is from genome assembly GCA_025965915.1 of Dactylosporangium sp. GTDB lineage: Bacteria > Actinomycetota > Actinomycetes > Mycobacteriales > Micromonosporaceae > Planosporangium. The sequence continues at coordinate 2,776 of JAOPWA010000599.1, forward strand.
GCGTCTCGTCGGTCGCTGGTCGAGCCACCCGAAATTCGGCCGGCAGTTCGAGGTCGAGTCATACACGACCGTGCTTCCGGCCACGATCCAGGGCGTTCAGCGGTATCTCGGTTCAGGCCTGGTCAAGGGAATCGGCCCGGTGTTCGCCGAGCGCATCGTCGACCACTTCGGCCTGGACACGCTACGGGTCATCGAGGAGGAGCCAGCCCGCCTGATCGAGGTGCCCGGCCTGGGGCCGAAACGCACCGCGAAGATCACCGCGGCCTGGGCCGAGCAGAAGGCGATCAAGGAGGTGATGGTCTTCCTGCAAGGCGTCGGGGTGTCCACGTCCTTGGCGGTGCGGATATTCAAGCAGTACGGCGACGCGTCCATCTCCGTCGTGCGCAACGAGCCTTACCGGCTGGCGGCCGATGTGTGGGGCATCGGGTTCAAGACCGCTGACACCATCGCCCAGGCGGTCGGGATTCCGCACGACAGTCCGGAGCGGGTCAAGGCCGGCCTGCAGCACACCCTGTCGCAGGCCACCGACTCAGGCCACTGCTACCTGCCCCAACCACAGCTGGTTGCCGACGCGATAAAGATCCTCAACGTGCCGGCCGACCTGATCACCACCTGTCTCGACGAGCTTGCCGCCACCGAGGGCGTGGTCCGCCAAATCCTGCCCAGCCAGGACGGGCCCGTGACGGCGGTCTACCTGGTGCCGTTCCACCGTGCGGAAGCGTCCCTCGCCACCTCACTGCTGCGACTGCTGCAGCACCGGGCCGACCGATTGCCGCACTTCACAGACGTCGACTGGGGCAAGGCCGTCGCCTGGCTGCACAGCCGCACCAAGGCCGACCTGGCCCCCGAGCAAGAGCAGGCCGTCCGGCTGGCCCTGACGAGCAAGGTCGCGGTGCTCACCGGCGGCCCGGGATGCGGCAAGAGCTTCACGGTGCGCTCCATCGTCACCCTCGCCGCCGCGAAGAAGGCGAAGATCACGCTGGTGGCACCCACCGGGCGTGCCGCCAAGCGCCTGGCCGAACTGACCGGCCACCCCGCCGCCACCGTGCACCGACTTCTTCAACTGCGACCGGGGGGCGATCCCTCGTTCGACCGCGACAATCCGCTGGATGTCGACCTGCTCGTCGTCGACGAGGCCTCGATGCTCGACCTGATTCTGGCCAACAAACTCATCAAGGCCGTCCCGCCCGGCGCTCATGTGCTGCTGGTAGGCGACGTCGACCAACTCCCGTCGGTCGGCGCCGGGGAGGTCCTGCGCGACCTGCTCGCCGCGGATGCCATCCCCCGCGTGCGCCTGACCCGAATCTTCCGCCAGGCGGCCCAGTCCGGCGTCGTCACCAACGCCCACCGCATCAATGCCGGCAAACCCCCGGTCACCACCGGCCTTGCCGACTTCTTCCTGTTCGCCTGCGAAGACAGCGAGGCCACCGCGCCCCTGACCGTCGAGGTCGCCTACACCCGTGTCCCCGCGAAGTTCGGCCTGGATCCCCGCCGCGATATCCAGATACTGACGCCGATGCATCGGGGCGCCGCCGGGGCCGGCGCGCTCAACACCCTGCTCCAGCAGAGACTCACCCCGGCCCGGGAGGGGCAGCCCGAGCGGCGGGTCGGCGGCCGGGTCTTCCGCATTGGCGACAAAGTCACCCAGATCAGAAACAACTACGACAAAGGAACCGCCGGCGTCTTCAACGGCACCTTGGGCGTGGTCACCGCCCTGTCCCCGGACGACCAGACCCTCACCGTACGCACCGATGAAGACGAGGACATCGACTACGACTTCGACGAACTGGACGAGCTCGCCCACGCATACGCCATGACCATTCACCGCTCCCAAGGCTCGGAGTACCCCGCCGTCGTCATCCCGCTGACCACGAGCGCCTGGATGATGCTTCAACGCAACCTGCTCTACACCGCGGTCACGCGCGCCAAACAACTCGTCGTCCTCGTCGGCTCCCGCCGGGCACTGGCGGCCGCCGTACGCACCGTGGGCGCTGGCCGCCGCCACACCGCCCTCACCCACCGACTCACGGACAACTGAACCGGGTCCTGGTTACACACCCCTCCATCCGACGAAGGAGATCCCAACGGACGCCGGGACGCGAGTGGAGTTCCATGCCTGGACGACGCCGGGCGACTTCGCCTCAGGCAGCGGCGATGGCGTGTTCAGCCTCCCCGGCCCACGCCACGGCATCGTCATCACCCGCCCGGCCGGGACCACCACCTACCACGACCCGTACCTCGACACGGACAGGACGTACGACTACAGCACCTGGACCTCACCGATGCACGCACCCGGCTTCGGTGCGACCGAGGTGGTGGCCTCCTGGAACGCGCAGACTCCGGTTGGGACGTGGTTGAAGGTCGAGCTCAACGCCACGATGGAGGACGGAGCCCGCACCGGCTGGCTGGACATGGGGCACTGGGCGTCCGGCGACACCGACATCTACCGCACCTCGGTCAGCCCGGTCGCCGCGCCCTACGGCCGGGTCGACACCGACACCTTCCACACCTGCGCCGGCCGGCAGGTGTACGCCTACCAACTGCGCGCCACCCTCTACCGGGCGGGCGGCACAGGCTCCTCGCCACGGCTGTGGCGGCTCGGCGCGTTCGCGTCCGCGGTCCCCCACCGCTCGAGCGTGTCGGCCAGTGAGCCGGGACCGGCCTCGATGGCGGGCATCGAACTGCGGGTCCCCACCTACTCCCAGCAGATCCACGCCGGGCAGTACCCGCAGTGGGCCGGCGGCGGGGAGGCGTGGTGCAGCCCGACGTCGACCCAGATGGTCGTCGAGTACTGGGGCGCGCACCCCAGCGAGGCGCAGTTCGCCGAGGTGGACCCCGGCTACGCCGACCCGAGCGTCGCCATCGCGGCTCGTGGCACCTACGACTATGCCTACCGGGGCACCGGCAACTGGCCGTTCAACACCGGCTACGCCGCCAGCTACGGTCTGGACGCCCAGGTCGTACAGTTGCGCTCCCTCGACGACGTCGAGCGCCTCGTCGCCGCCGGAATTCCCGTGATCACCTCGCAGGCCTTCGACCGGGGCGAGGTCACCGGCGCCGAATATCGAACCGACGGCCACCTGTGGGTCGTCGTCGGCTTCACCACAACCGGCGACGTCATCGTCAACGACCCGGCGTCGCCGTCGGGCGCGCGGGTCCGCCACGTCTACCACCGCCATCAGGTCGAGAATGTGTGGCTGCGTACGTCCTGGACCCGCACCGACGGCTCGACCGGCCACGGCTCAGGTGGCGTCGCCTACCTCGTCAAGCCACCCTTCAAGCGACTACCGCCGGTCGCCGACCCGGCCAACCCGACCTGGTGATCGGCTACTCCAATCGCAACGGCGGCCCCGGGCACGTCCGCTTTGGGAGTGCGACGGCGGACTTGTGCTCTGGTGGGCGGACCGGACGTGGTGAAGGCCACGCAAGCCGGATTACTCGGAACCACTAAAGGATCATGTAGCCTGACCAGCGTGAACCCCGCACTGTCGTTGGACCGGACCCCGCTCGCGGTCCGTGTCGTCGCAGCGCGCCGTATCTGTTGTTGTTGACCGCCGATCCCCGAGGCTTGCGACTCCGGCGCCCATCCTGACGCCGCGCGGCCCGCCGTCATCAACTCCTGATCCATCTCCACCTTCATCTCCGCGTCGCCGCGCCCGGCGGGACGCGAGATCTCTAATGCCTGGAGCAAGGACATGACCGCTCACCACCGGTCGTCGGCCGGTCGATTAATCACCCGCCGGCAGCTGCGCCCGCTCGGTGCGCTCACCGCCACCGCCGTCGTCACGATGCTGCTCGCCGCCTGCGGCTCGTCGACGGGCGCCCGGTCAACGGGTCGCGCCGACGCGAACGCGACGATCACCGTCGGATCGCTGAACGAGCCGACGACGCTCAACGTGGTCAAGGGAGGCAACACCGGTCACGCTCAGGTGCTGCTGCGCAACGTCGTCGAGGGGCTGACCGTCCTGACCGACGACGGCAAGGTCGAGCCGCTGCTGGCCAAGTCCTGGGACGTGTCGGGAGACGGCACGGTCTACACATTCCACCTGCAGTCCGGCGTGACCTTCTCCGACGGCACCCCACTCAAGGCCGCCGACGTGGTCGCCACCCTCAACCGGGTGATCTCGGCCGAGTCGACCAGCGCCCGCAAGAAGAACCTGTCGATCATGAAGACGATCGAGGCGCTGGACGACAACACCGTCAAGGTGAGCCTCTCCTCGCGGTCGCAGTCGTTCCTGTTCTACCTCACCGCCACCGGAGCGGCGGTGACGAAGCCGAACGCCGGCAACCCGGAGACGACGGTCATCGGCACCGGCCCGTACACGATCGCCGGGTGGAAGCAGGGCGACTCGATCACCCTGACCCGCAACGACAAGTACTGGGGCACGAAGGCGAGCAACAAGGAAGTGGTGTACCGCTTCTTCAAGGACGCCACCGCCGAGAACAACGCGCTGCTCGCCGGTCAGCTCGACCTGGTGACCCAGGTGACCTCGCCGGACATGCTCGCCCAGTTCGACAAGCGGACGGAGTTCTCCATTGTGGAGGGCACCTCGACGACGAAGGAACTGTTCAACTTCAACGATGCCGTCTCCCCCTTCAACAATGTCGACGTGCGGCACGCGATCCGGCAGGCCACCGACCGCAAGGCACTGCTGAAGGCGGTGTGGGCCGACCGCGGCCTGGTCCTCGGCTCGATGGTGCCGCCCACCGACCCGTGGTACGAGGACCTGACCAGCGTCGACGACCACAACGTGGACGGCGCCAAGCAATCGCTGGCCAAGGCGGGGCACCCGAACGGACTCTCCTTCACCGTCGACTACGTCCCCTCGGACGCGATCAACATCGTCGCGCAGGGGCTGAAGAGCCAACTGGCCCAGGCCGGCATCACCATCACGTTGAACCCGGTCGACGACGCCACCTGGACCGACAAGGTCTACAAGAACCACAACTTCCAGGCCACGATCATGACCCATGTCAACCAGCGGGACCTGGTCTGGTACGGCGACCCGAAGTTCTACTGGCAGTACGACAACGCGCAGGTACAGCAGTGGGTCAAGGACTCGGAGACCGCCACGACGGCCGACGAGCAGACGGCGCTGCTGAAGAAGGTCGCGCGGCAGATCTCGGAGGACGCCGCGAGTGACTGGCTGTTCCTCGACCCTGCCATCAAGGTCGCCAGCACCTCGGTCAGCGGCTACCAGAAGAACAACACCACGGACAGCTTCTATGTCGCGTCGATCAGCAAGCACTGAGGCGTCGCCGGACAGCGGGCGGAGGTAGCCGGTGCTCGGCTACCTCGCCCGCCGGGTCGGCTGGCTGCTCGGCTCGCTGTTCGTGGCGGGCTCGACAGTGTTCGTACTGCTCCGCGTGCTGCCGGGCGACCCGGCCGTCACGTTGCTGGCGGTCGGATCCTCCCCCGACCAGATCAACGCGATCCGACACCAGCTCGGCACCGACCGTCCGCTGCTCGAGCAGTACGGCGGGTGGTTCGGCGATCTCCTGACCGGTCAACTCGGCGACAGCCTGTTCACCAGGACACCGGTACTCGACCAGATCGTGGGTCGGCTGCCGGTGACGCTGCCGCTGGCGCTGAGCGCGTTCGTACTGTCGATCGTGGTGGCCGTCCCGATCGGGGTGCTCGCCGCGGTACGACGCCGGGGGCTGGCCGGGGTGGCGGTGTCGACGCTGGCTCAGCTCGGCATCGCATTGCCGATCTTCTGGGTCGGCATCGTCGTGGTCTGGCTGGTCGCGGTGCGGTGGCGGCTGCTACCGCCGGGCGGGTTCCCCCGCGCCGGCTGGCAGGATCCGTCGACCGCGACCCGGTCGCTGGTCCTGCCCGTCGTCACCCTGACGATCGCACAGGGCTCGGTGCTCGTGCGGTACGTGCGCTCGGCGACGCTGGACGTGCTCGGCCAGGAGTACGTTCGCACCGCCCGGTCCCTCGGGTACAGCCTGCCGCAGGCGCTGTGGCGGCACGGACTGCGAAACGGCGCCGCGACCGTGGTCAACGTCCTGGGCATCCTGCTCGCCAGTTCGCTGGTGGGCACCGTGGTCATCGAGAGCGTCTTCGCCCTCCCCGGCCTGGGTTCGCTCCTGCTGGCCAGTGTGAAGTCACGCGACCTGCCGGTGGTGCAGGGAACCGTCTTCGCGATGACGGCCACCGTGCTACTGGTGGGGCTCGCCGTGGACATCGTTCAACGGGTCATCGACCCACGACTGCGAGGCTCGGCGTGAGCGTGCCGATGATGGAGACCGCCGTGCCGGCGGTGACTCCAACCAGGCCACGGCGCGGCTGGCGGTCGCCGTCGTTCGTGATCGGCGCGGTACTGCTGGTCGCCGTGCTGGCGCTGGCCCTGATGTCGCTGTTCTGGACCCCGTACCCGCTGGACCAGGCGCAGCCGGGAGCCCGGCTTTCGCAGCCGTCGGCGCAGCACTGGGCGGGCACCGACCGACTCGGCCGCGACCAGTTCACCCAGCTGATGCTCGGCGCCCGTACCGCGGTGGGCATCGGCCTGTCTTCGGTCGCGGTGGCGTTCGCGATCGGGATCCCGCTGGGCCTGCTGGCGGCGGCCGCCGGCCGGCTCGTCGACAACGCCGTGATCGGTGTGATCGACATCGTGATCGCCTTCCCGACCCTGTTGCTGGCGATGCTGCTGGTGACCGTCTACGGGGCCTCGACCGCGGTGGCGGTCAGCGCGATCGGCATCGGCGTGTCCGCCGAGGTGGCGCGGTTGACCCGGATCTCGGCGAGCCGGATCTTCACCCAGGATTACGTACTCGCGGCGCGCACCTGTGGCACCGGGCCACTGATGATCCTGTTCCGGCACGTCCTGCCCAACATCTGGCACACCCTGCTGGTGCAGGCCACCCTCGCCTTCGGCATCGCGGTGATCGCCGAGGCGTCGCTGTCGTACCTCGGCCTGGGTACGCCGCCACCGGCGCCGTCGTGGGGTCGCATGCTGCAGGAGGCGCAGTCGACCGTGAGCGTGGCGCCCTGGAACGTCCTGCTGCCCGGCATCGCTGTCGCCGTCGCGGTGATCGGGGTCAACCTGCTCGGTGACGGCCTACGGGAGATCCTCGATCCGCAACTGCGCCAGGAAAGGCGGGTGGCGGGCCGATGAACGTCCTGGAGACCACCGGGCTGACGGTCACGCTGGACGGTGAACCGCTGGTCCGCGATGTCGCCTTCGGGCTGGCCGCGCGGGACCGGGTCGGGCTGATCGGCGAGTCCGGCTCGGGCAAGTCACTGACCGCACTGGCCCTGCTGGGATTGTTGCCGCCGGCCATGAGCGTGAGCGGGCGCATTCTCATCGACGGCCGGGACTACCTGGGCGCGCCGGACCGGCAATGGCGGAAGGTGCGCGGCCGTACCGTGAGCATCGTCTTCCAGGAGCCGCTGACCGCGCTCGATCCCCTGATGCCGGTCGGTCGCCAGATCGCCGGTCCGCTGCGGCTGCATCAGGGGCTCAACCGCACCGACGCCGAGCGACGCGCGATCGAGTGGTGCGACCGGGTGCACCTGCCCGACCCGGCGCGGCTGGTGCGCGCGCTGCCGCACGAGATCTCCGGCGGCCAGCGGCAGCGGGTGGCGCTGGCGATGGCGTTGGCCTGCCGACCACGGGTGCTCATCGCCGACGAACCGACGACCGCGTTGGACGTGACCGTGCAGGCGCAGATCCTGAACCTGCTCGACGAGCTGATCGAGGACACCGGCGTAGCCCTGTTGTTCATCAGCCACGACCTGCCCGTCGTCGCCGGACTGGCCCGCCACGTCCTGGTCATGCGCGACGGTCGGCTCGTCGAGTCCGGCGCGGTCGACGACGTGCTGCGCCGGCCCGCGTCCGCGTACGCCCGGCAACTGGTGGCGAGCGCCGTCCGGGTGACCCGGCTGGCAGGGCCCGTCGCCGAAGGAAGGGAAGACCGGTGATCGAACCGATTCTCACCGGGCGCCAACTGACCCGGCGTTTCCCGGGCCGGCCCCACCCCGCGCTGGACGGGGTGGACATCACCGTCCGCCCCGGCGTCGGGCTCGGCATCGTCGGCGAGTCCGGAGCGGGGAAGACGACCCTGCTGCGGCTGCTGCTCGGCGTCGACCGTCCGAGCACGGGCGAGGTTCAGTTCGCGGGCCAGCCCCTCGACCGGACTCGCCGGCGCGAGTTCCGCCGGCAGGTGCAGGTCGTCTTCCAGGACCCGCGCTCTTCGTTGAATCCCCGCATGCCGGTCGCCTCGATCGTCGGCGAGCCGCTGCGCTCCCTGCGGATCGGCCGGGACCGTGCAGCCCGGGCCGAGCGCGTCGCGCAGGTGTTGACCGCCGTGGGACTGCGACCGGAGGACGGGCGGCGCTACCCGCATGAGTTCTCCGGTGGCCAGCGCCAGCGCATCGCCATCGCGCGGGCCCTTGCGCCGGCCCCCCGGGTCCTGCTCGCCGACGAACCCGTCAGCGCGCTCGACGTCTCGGTCCGGCTGCAGATCATCGAACTGCTCCAGGAACTGGTCGAACGGCTCGGGCTCACACTCGTACTGGTCTCGCACGACCTGGCGATCGTCAGCCAACTGTGCCAGGAGGTACTAGTGATGCGCCACGGCCGCGTCGTCGAATCCGGAGCGACCGCGGACGTGTTGACCCGCCCCGTGGACCCGTACACCCGCGCCCTGTTGGCGGCGATTCCACAGTTGCCCGCCGACCTCTACCCATCCCCGGAGGAACAGTGACCACCAGCAACCACACCGACTTCGCCGACCGGTGGCGGGCCTGGCACGCCGGCCGTGAGGCCGCCGTGTCCGCACCGGGTGGAGACCTCACGCTGACCGGGACGCACTGGTTGGTGGGGCGCACCGAGATCGAGGGCGCTCCCGGCACCTGGTGGGTCGACGGCGCCGACGTACGGGTGAGCGGCGCGGACGGTCTCGTGGTCGACGGCCGGGCGGTCAGCGACGGCCTGCTGCGCGCTGACCAGCGGCTCGCGGTGGGCGACGTCGAGCTGAAGATCATCCGCCGGGGTGCCGACCTGGCGGTGCGCACGTACGATCCGCAGTCGGCTGCGGTCGACCGGTTCGCCGGCATCGACGCCTTCGCACCCGACCCGGCCTGGGTCGTGACCGCCGAGTTCACGCCGGCGGAGGCCGATCGCACGCTGCGCACCGCGCACAGCCACTCCGACCGCCTGGTCGACTACCGGGTGGTCGGGACCTTCTCGTTCACCGTCGACGGCCAGCACGCCGAGTTGGTCGCACTGCACACCGGCCACGAGGGTGAAGCGCACATCACCTTCCGCGACGCCACCAGCGGGCGGACCAGCTACGGGGCGGCCCGTTTCCTGTTCCTGCCCCTACCCGAGGCGGCCGGAACGGTGACCATGGACTTCAACCGGGCCGCCCTGCCACCGTGCGCATTCTCCGACGCCTTCATCTGCCCGCTGCCGCCACCGGGGAACGTTCTGCCGTTTCCCGTCGAGGCGGGAGAGAAGACGGTGCTGACCCGACCGTGACGCGCAGCCGGCCCGCGCCTACCCGTGCCCCCGCGCGCCTACCGGTGCCCCCGCGGACGACGGGGACCGTAGCCGGGTCTTCAGTCGCCCGGCAGGTGCCGTGACGACCGACCACCTTCCCGATGCTCGCGGATCATCTCGGCATACCGGTAGCCACTGGCCTTGATGGTGCGTACCTGGGTGTCGTAGTCCACGTGCACCAGCCCGAACCGCTTGTCGTACCCGTACGCCCACTCGAAGTTGTCCAGCAGCGACCAGGCGAAGTAACCGGCGACCGGCGCCCCTGACCGCGCGGCCCGGTTCGCGGCCGCGACATGGTCCTCCAGATAGGACAACCGCTCCTTGTCCTCCACGGTGCCGTCCCCGGTCACGGTGTCGGCGAAGGCGGCACCGTTCTCGGTGACGTAGATCTTCGACGCGGCGTACTCGCGGTGCAGCCGGATGAGCAGTTCGGCCAGTCCGTCGGGGTGCACCTCCCAGCCCATCGCGGTCTCGACCGCACCCCGCACCGGCACCATCCGGGTCCGTGGCGTCGGCCCGGCCGGGTCGTCCGCGACGATCTGGCGGAAGTAGTAGTTGAGCCCGACGTGGTCGGTGGGCGCGGCGATGACCTCCAGGTCACCGTCGTGCACCGGCGGCTCGAAGCCGTACTCGGACACCATGTCGGCCGGGTAGCCCCGCCCGTGCAGCGGGTCGAGCCACCAACGGTTGGTGTGCCCGTCGGCCCGCCGCGCCGCGGCCACATCGCGGGGATCGTCGCTGGCCGGCTCGCACGGGCTGAGGTTGACCACGGCACCCACCCGGACCTGGCCCGGGGACTCCGCGCGCAGCGCCCCCACCGCGAGGCCATGGCCGAGGAGCAGGTGGTGGGCGGCCGGCACGGCGCGCCCGAGGTCGCGCTCCCCCGGCGCCATGGTGCCCTCGAGATGACCGATCCAGGCCGAACAGAGTGGCTCGTTGACGGTGAACCAGTCAGCGACCCGGTCACCCAGCCGGGCCCCCACCACGGCGGCGTAGTCGGCCAGCGCGTAGGCGGTGTCGCGCGCCGGCCAGCCGCCGCGGTCCTGCAGGGCCTGCGGCAGATCCCAGTGGTACAGCGTGGCGAACGGCCTGATGCCGGCCGCGCAGAGCGCGTCGACGAGCCGGTCGTAGAAGTCGAGGCCGGCGGCGTTGACCGGACCGGTGCCGCCCGGGACCACGCGCGGCCAGGCGATCGAGAACCGGTAGCTGTCGATGCCCAGCCGGCGCATCAGCGCGATGTCCTGCGGCCATCGGTGGTAGTGGTCGCACGCCACGTCGCCGTTGTCCCCGCCGGCGATCGCGCCCGGTACTCGGCAGAAGGTGTCCCAGATGGACGGCGAGCGACCGTCCTCGTCCACCGCGCCCTCGATCTGGTACGCAGAGGTGGCGACCCCCCACACGAAGTCGGCTTGCATTCACTCTCCCTGGGGTCGCACGCAGACTTTTTTTAAGCATTGAAGTATCGATGATATTCAACCGGCCAGCCACGAGGCCGTCAAGACCCCGATGAACGATCGCCTTATCGTTTGCCGGCAAATGATCATCGAGAACCGACCGGACAAGGGGCAGCCGAGGCCGAGCAGGGAGCGGGCTACCCCCGGCTGAGCGCCGTACCGGCGGCAGCCGGCACATCGGCGGGGTCGACGTCGACCACGGCCTGCGAGAACTGCGCGTTGTACAGCCGCTGGTAGGCACCCTCGGCCGCGAGCAGTTCGTCATGCGTACCCTGCTCGACGATCCGGCCGCTCTCCATCACCAGGATGAGGTCGGCGTCGCGGATGGTGGACAACCGGTGCGCGATCACGAAACTGGTCCGGTCCGACCGCAGCGCGGCCATCGCGCGCTGCAACAACACCTCGGTACGGGTGTCCACCGAACTCGTCGCCTCGTCCAGGATGAGTAGCGACGGATTCGACAGGAACGCGCGGGCTATCGTGATCAGCTGCTTCTCACCGGCGCTGACGTTGCTGCCTTCCTCGTCGATCACCGTGTCATACCCGTCCGGCAGACTGCGCACGAACCGATCGACGAAGGTCGCCTTCGCCGCGGCGAGGATCTCCTCCTCGCTCGCGGCCGGGTTGCCGTAGGCGATGTTGTCCCGGATCGTTCCCCCGAACAGCCACGTGTCCTGAAGGACCATTCCGATCTCGCCGCGCAGCGCGTCCCGGCGCATCGCGGTGATGTCCACCCCGTCGAGGGTGATGCGACCGGCGTCCAGCTCGTAGAAGCGCATGATCAGATTGACCAGCGTGGTCTTTCCGGCGCCGGTCGGCCCGACGATCGCAACCGTGTGGCCCGGCTCCGCCACCAGCGACAGGTCCTCGATCAGCGGGTTGTCGGGCTCGTACCGGAACGACACCCGCTCGAACTCCACCCGACCATGAGGGTTGGTGACCCCCGCCGGCTTCGCCGGGTCGGCGCTCTGCTCGTCCGCGTCCAGCAGCGCGAACACCCGCTCCGCCGAGGCGACCCCGGACTGCAGCAGGTTGGCCATGGACGCGACCTGAGTCAGCGGCTGGGTGAACTGCCTGGAGTACTGGATGAAGGCCTGTACGTCGCCCAGGCTCATCGACCCTGACGCGACCCGCAGGCCACCGACGACCGCGATCACCACGTAGCTCAGGTTCCCGATGAACATCATCGTCGGCATGATGATGCCCGAGACGAACTGGGCACCGAAGCTGGCCTTGAACAGTTCCTCGTTCTTCGCGGCGAAAGCCGCTTCGACCTCGCGCTGGCGTCCGAACACCTTGACCAGTTCGTGCCCGGTGAAGGCCTCCTCGATCTGGGCGTTCAACGATCCGGTGTGCGTCCACTGCGCGACGAACTGCTTCTGCGAGCGCTTCGCGATCTGCTTGGTGACCACCATCGACAGCGGCACCGCCAGCAGAGCGATCACGGCCAGCAGTGGCGAGACCACGAACATCATGACGAGCACACCGACGACGGTGAGCAGCGACGTCAGCAGTTGGCTCAGGGTCTGCTGCAGGCTCTGGGCGATGTTGTCGATGTCGTTGGTCACCCGGCTGAGCAGTTCACCGCGCGGCTGCTTGTCGAAGTACGGCAACGGCAGCCGGTTGAGCTTGTCCTCGATATCGGCGCGCAGTCGCAGGATGGTGCGCTGCACGACGCCGTTGAGCAGGTATCCCTGCAGCCAGCCCAAGAGGCTCGCGGCGACGTACAGGCCCAGCACCAGCAGCAGCACTCGCCCGAGCCTGGTGAAATCGATGCCCGCCCCCGGCACCAGGTGCATCTTGGCCAGCATGTCGGCGAGGTGGTCGTGTCCCGCCGCCCGCTCGGCGTCCACGGCCTGCTGGGCACTCACCCCTGCGGGTATCCGCTTGCCGATCACCCCGGAGAAGATCAGATCGGTGGCCTGGCCGAGGATCTTCGGCCCGACGACGGTGAAGCCGACGCTGACGACCGCGAGCCCGATGACCGACAACAGTTGCAGGCGCTGCGGGCGGAGCATGCCCAACAGCCGCCTGGCCGATGGGCCGAAGTTCATCGACTTCTCGGCGGGCATCCCCGCGCTCATCCATCGCGGTCCGCCGCCCTGCGCACCCGCACCGGCGGGCAAGCGCCTGGGCACCGCCGCGGTCGTCTTCTCGCTCACGCCCGTCTTCTCACTCACGCCCGTATTCTCACTCACGCCGCGACCTCCGCGGTTAGCTGGGACTCGACGATTTCCGCGTAGGTCGGGCAACTGTCGAGCAGTTCCGCATGAGGTCCGACGCCGACGATGACGCCACCCTCGAGCACGATGATCTGATCAGCGTCGACGATCGTGGAGACCCGCTGGGCCACGATGACGACCGCGGCGTTCGCGGTGACCGGCCCCAACGCCGCCCGCAATCGGGCGTCGGTGCCGAGATCGAGCGCCGAGAACGAGTCGTCGAACAGGTAGATCTCCGGCCGCCGCACCAGCGCGCGAGCGATCGCGAGGCGTTGCCGTTGACCGCCGGACACGTTGGTGCCGCCCTGGGCGATCACGGCGTCGAGCCCGCCCGGCATGTCCTCGACGAAGTCGCGTGCCTGAGCGATCTCCAGGCACTCCCACAGCTCCTCGTCGGTGGCGTCCGGGTTGCCGTAGCGCAGGTTGCTGGCAACCGTGCCGGAGAACAGGTACGGCTTCTGCGGCACGATGCCGATCCGGCTCCACAGCAGATCCTGGTCCAGTTCACGCACGTCGACGCCGTCGACGAGGACGGCGCCGCCGGTCACGTCGAACAGTCTGGGTACGAGCGACAGCAGCGTCGTCTTGCCCGCTCCGGTACTGCCGATGATCGCGGTCGTGCGTCCCGCCTCGGCGCGGAACGAGATCCCGAGCAGCACCGGGGCAGCCGCACCCGGGTACTGGAACTGCACGTTTCGCAGCTCCAGGTCGCCGCGCGCCGGCAGCTCGGTTACCGGATGCCGGGCCGGGGCGACCGACGACTCGGTGTCGAGCACCTCGACGATCCGCTCGGCGCACACCGCCGCACGCGGGACCATCATGAGCATGAAGGTCGCCATCATCACCGACATCAGGATCTGCATGAGGTAGCTCAGGAAGGCGGTCAGCGCACCGATCTGGATCTGGCCCGCATCGACCCGGAACGCGCCGAACCACAGTACGGCCACGCTGGACGAGTTGAGGACCAGCATCACGATCGGGAAGATCAATACCATCAGCCGGCCGGCCCGCAGCGCCGTCGCGGTCAGGTCGGCATTGGCGACACCGAAGCGGTCGGCCTCGTACGGCTCGCGTACGAACGCCCGCACCACGCGGATGCCGGTGATCTGTTCCCGCAGCACCCGGTTGACGGCGTCGATGCGGGTCTGCATCGACCGGAACTGCGGAACCATCCGCCGCATGATCAAACCGATGGCCAGGGCCAGCACCGGGACGCTCACCAGCAACAGCCAGGAAAGGCCGGCGTCCTCCCGCAGCGCCATGATCACGCCGCCCACGCACATGATCGGCGCCGCGATGAGCATGGTGCAGGTCAATACGACCAGCATCTGCACCTGCTGCACGTCGTTGGTGTTGCGGGTGATCAGCGAGGGTGCGCCGAAGTGGCCGACCTCGCGGGCCGAGAACTCCCCGACACGCCGGAAGACCGCCGAGCGCACGTCACGGCCGAAGCCCATCGCGGTGCGGGCTCCGAAGTAGACGGCGACGATCGAGCAGGCGATCTGAAGCCCGGTGACGAGGAGCATCCAGCCGCCGGTGGTGAGGATGTAGCCGGTGTCGCCCTTGGCGATGCCCTTGTCGATGATGTCGGCGTTCAGGCTCGGCAGATAGAGCGAGGCCATCGTGCCGACGAGTTGCAGCGCCACCACGACCGCGAGCGGCCGCGCGTAGGGCCGCAGGTAGGTGCGCAGTAATCGAACCAACAAGGCTGACTCTCCTGTATAGAAGGCGCGGCGGTCGGTTATCGGTGGTGGAGCACTCCGTCCAGCAGGACGGAGACGATCTGTTCGGCGGTCAGCGGGTTACCGTCCGAGATCATCGGATGTGTACCGGAGAACGTCAGTAGACGGAGCATCCTGGCAGCCTCCTCCACCGGGCAACGCAACTGCTCACGGTCGGGCTCCAGCAAACGGCTGACGGCCTCGTAAATCAACTCATTTGTGGGGCGGGAGGCCGCCCGGTGCGCCTCGATGTCCTCCGGCGGAGCGTGCATCCTGACCGCTAACAGCAGGTTGAAGACCCTGGTCAGTCGACGTTGCAGAATCCTGGTCGCCTCGGTCAGCCGCTCCCGCAGCGGCAATGTCACGTCGACCCGAGCGAGTTCGTCCAGCAGCGGGGCCGGATCCAGGGCGGCAGCGACAGCCGCCCGGATGAGGCTCTCCTTGTCCGGGAAGACGCGGAAGATGGTGCCCTCCGCGACACCGGCGGCCTCCGCGATCTGCCGGGTCGTGACCTTTGTTCCGTGCTCTGCCACCAGCGGCTGCGTGGCGGCGACGAGTGCCGCGCGACGTTCGTCCGGCGGGAGCGGTCGAGCCCGGGACGGGTGTGGCTGCCCCGACGATCGATCGCTCTCAGCCGGCTGCCGATCACGAGCGGGGGGCGGGGTCACGCGATCATGCTAACTGAGTGAGTTGCTCACTCACAAGTCTGAGTGACAGCCCGTACGGTGACAGCCCGCCAGGCGATGCCGGCGCACGGACCCCGCGTTGCGAAGACCGTTATGATCGTCGATCTGGGAGGCACCCCAACGCTAGCACGTCGACCGACAACAGCACTCGTCGGCAACCCGGACGACGTGGCCGGGCAGATCGCCGCCCGTTTCCACCCCGACGACCGTCTCATGCTGTGGTTCGACTTCTTCAACCACGACAACGATCACGTCATCGACGCGATGTCGGCCATGGTGACCCAGGTGGTGCCACGTCTGCGCGCCCTCGGCATCCCGGTAGACACCCCGCCGAGCATCCTCCAGGCCGCGCGGATGTAGGGCAAACTGTCGACGTGGCAAACATGACGAGAGATGAAGCCATGGAGTTTCTTGGCGTGGGTACACGCACCGGGAAGCTTGCCACCGCGTCCAGATCCGGGGCGCCGCACGTGGCTCCGATCTGGTTCGTCGTCGACGGCGGCGACCTCGTCTTCACCACCGGTGAGGACACCGTGAAGGGCCGCCACCTCCGCGCCAATCCGAGGGCGGCGCTGACCGTCGACGTCGATCAGTACCCGTACGACTTCGTGGTCGTGCGCGGGCCGGTCGGCATCGAGCCGGCTGCCCCGGATCTTCTGGACTGGGCGACGAGAATCGCCGAACGGTACGTGCCCGAGGGTCAGGCGCCGGAGTACGGCCGGCGCAACGCGGTACCCGACGAACTGCTGTGCCGCCTGCACATCGAACGGATCACCGGCGCCCGCGACATCGCGCTCTGAATTCGGACGCGCTCTGAATTCACACGATGTTGCTCCTGCGATAGCGCTTGCGAGAGCCCTGCCATAGCCCTAGTCTCGGTCAATCGTATATGATCTACGAATGCATCCGCTTCGTCGTCTGACCCTCACCGACGACGTGTACGAGGCCGTCAAGTCGTTGATCATGGACCACCGGATCGCTCCCGGTGAGCGCATCACGATCGACGCGCTCGCGCGCCAGTTGGTCGTCTCCCCCACCCCGATCCGGGAGGCCCTCGCCAGGCTCGAGCCCGAAGGTCTGGTCCGCAAGCGCGCCATGGCCGGCTACAGCACGACACCGCTGCTGACCCGCGCCGAGTTCGAGGAACTGTTCGAGATGCGGCTGCTGCTGGAGTGCCCGGCCGCCGCCCGCGCGGCCGGTCGCCGGGCGGCCGGTGATCTTGACGTCGAGGCCCTCACCGGCGAAGCCGACCTGCCCGATCACCTCTCCGGTGACGGCTACGCCGGCCACGCCGCCTTCACCGCGCAGGATGCCCTGTTCCACGAGTGCGTCGCCGAGGCCAGCGGCAACACGCTGCTGCACGCCACCTTCGTACGCCTACACGCCCACCTGCACCTGCACCGCCTGCACTTCCCCACCACACACCTGGGCTCCAGTGGGCGGGAGCACCGGCGGATCGTGGCGGCGATAGCGGCGGGCCCGCCCGACGCCGCCGCCGACGCGATGCGCCGACACCTCGAAGCCGCCCGTGACCGGCACCGCAGCGCATTTGACGATCTTGGACAGTGAGCGGGCCGATGGCCCGCTCACTGTCCAAGATCTCAGAGAACGGAGGAAGACGTGCGGATCGCGCTGTTCGTGACCTGCGTCAACGACCTGCTCTATCCGGACACCGGCAAGGCGGTCGTCCGGCTGCTGGAGCGGCTCGGGCACGAGGTCGAGTTCCCCGAGAGCCAGACGTGCTGTGGGCAGATGCACGCCAACTCCGGCTACCGCGACGAGGCTCTGCCACTCGTACGGGGCTTCGTCGAGACCTTCGACCGCTACGACGCCGTGGTGGCGCCGAGTGGCTCGTGCGTGGCCATGGTGCGCGAGTCCTACCCGCGCCTCGAACCGCGCGCGTCCGGTGTCGCGACCCGCACGTACGAGCTGTCCGAACTGCTCGTCGACGTCCTCGGCGTCACCGACGTCGGCGCGGCGTTCCCGCACCGGGTCACCTACCACCCGACCTGCCACGGGTTGCGCATGCTGCGCCTGGGCGACAAGCCGCTGCGGCTGCTGCGCGCCGTCGAAGGGCTGGAGCTCGTGCCACTTCCCGGAGCCGAGGAGTGCTGCGGCTTCGGCGGCACGTTCGCGATGAAGAACGCCGACGTGTCGACCGCGATGCTCGCCGACAAGTGCGCGGCGATCTGCGACACCGGCGCCGAGGTGATCGCCGCGGCCGACAACTCGTGCCTGGCCCACATCGGCGGTGGCCTGTCCCGCCGGGACGCGCCGGTACGCGTCATGCACTACGCCGAGATCCTCGGAGGTCAGTCATGAGCAATGCCGTCCCGCTCGGGCGGACCATTCCCGTCGGCAGCGCCATCCCGAAAGGCAGCGGTCACCTCGCCGGGGCGCGTCCGTTCCCCGACGCCGCGCGCGTCGAGCTGGGTAAGCCGCAGCTGCGGGCCAACCTGCACAAGGCCACCCACACGATCCGCAACAAGCGGGCCCGCGTCGTCGACGAACTGCCCGACTGGGAGCAACTCCGGCTGGCCGGCAGTGCGATCAAGGCCGACGTGATGGCCCGCCTGCCCGAACTGCTCGTCCGGTTCGAGGCCGCCGCGACCGCCGCCGGCGCCGTCGTGCATTGGGCCCGCGACGCCGCCGAGGCGTGCGAGGTCGTCACCCGGCTCGTACGCGAGACCGGCGTTGACGAGGTGGTCAAGGTCAAGTCGATGGCCACCCAGGAGATCGAGCTGAACGAGGCGCTCGAGGCCGCCGGCATCGCGGCCACGGAGACCGACCTGGCCGAGCTGATCGTGCAGCTCAACGACGACACCCCGTCGCACATCCTGGTCCCCGCGATCCACTACAACCGCAGCCAGATCCGCGACATCTTCACGCAGCGCATGGCCGACGCGCCGGCTGATCTCACCGACGAACCCCGGGTACTGGCCGAAGCCGCGCGCATCCACCTGCGCCGCAAGTTTCTGTCCGCCTCGGTCGCGATCTCGGGCGCGAACTTCGCCATCGCCGAGACCGGCACGCTGGTCGTACTGGAGTCCGAGGGCAACGGCCGGATGTGCCTGACCATGCCGCAGACGCTGATCTCGGTGGTCGGCGTGGAGAAGCTGCTGCCCAGCTTCGGCGACCTCGAGGTCTTCCTGCAGCTGCTGCCGCGCTCGTCGACCGGCGAGCGGATGAACCCGTACACCTCGATGTGGACCGGGGTCACGCCCGGCGACGGGCCCCAGTCCGTCCACATCGTACTGATCGACAACGGCCGGTCGGCGACGCTCGCCGACGAGGTGGGCCGCCAGGCACTGCACTGCATCCGCTGCTCGGCCTGCCTGAACGTGTGCCCCGTGTACGAGCGGGTGGGCGGCCACGCGTACCAGTCGGTGTACCCGGGACCGATCGGGGCGATCCTGTCCCCGCAGATGACCGGCATCGAGGCCAACAAGACCCTGCCGTTCGCGTCCACGCTCTGTGGCGCCTGCTACGACGTGTGCCCGGTGCGGATCAACATCCCCGAGGTCCTCGTGCACCTGCGGCAGGCGGCGGTGGACAGCAAGCGGGGCAGGCCGTCGGCCGAGCGTACGGCAATGAAGGCCATGAGCTGGGTGATGGGTGACCGGCGGCGGTACGCGCGGGCGCTGCGGGCCGCCCGCCGGGGCAGCGCTCCCCTGGCCGCCGTGCTCCGCCGGCGAACGGTGCAGCGGCTGCCCTGGCCGATGTCGGCATGGACGGCGAGCCGCGACGCGCCGCTGCCGGCGACCGAATCGTTCCGTGACTGGTGGAGGAGGACCCGATGAAGGCGCGGGAGGAGATCCTGGCGCGGCTACGCACGGCGCTCGGGCCGGCGCCGGCGGCACCGCCGGTGCCGCGCGACTACCTCGTCGACGAAGACCTGGACGCTGTCACCCGGCTGGAGATGTTCGTCGACCGGCTCGTCGACTACAAGGCCGAGGTGACCCGCTGCACGCCGGACGGGCTGGCCGAGGTGGTCGCCACGGCGCTCGCCGGGGTGCGGCGGGTCGTTACGCCGGCGGACATACCGCAAGACTGGCTCTCCGCGTACCCGGAAACGGTCGTGAAAGACGGCCCGCAGCCGCTTACGGTGGCCGACCTCGACGCAGCCGACGCGGTGCTGACCGGGTGCGCCGTCGCTATCGCGCAGACCGGCACGATCGTCCTCGACGGCGGCGCCGCGCAGGGCCGGCGGGCACTCACGCTCGTGCCCGACCACCACGTCTGCGTCGTCACGGGCGACCAGGTCGTCGGTGGCGTACCGGCCGGGTTGCGCCGGCTGACTCCCACCCGACCGCTGACATTCATCTCCGGCCCGTCAGCCACCAGCGACATCGAACTCAACCGGGTCGAGGGCGTGCACGGACCGCGGCGACTGCACGTGATCCTCGTCGAACGCTAGGCGAGCACGGTACGGGAAGCGCCCACCGCCTCGACCACCTCGGCGATCACGCGCTCGGACTCCTCGTGCGGCACCTGGCAGGTACCCGCGGCGATGTGGCCGCCACCGCCGTAGCGCAGCATCACCGAGCCGACGTCGGTTGGTGACGTACGGTCGAGGATGGACTTGCCGACCGCCAGCACCGTGTTGAGCTTCTGCCTGCCCCAGAGGACGTGTACCGAGACCCGCGCCTGCGGGAACAGGGCGTACACCATGAAACGGTTACCGGCGTAGATGACCTCCTCGTCGCGCAGGTCCACGACGACGACGTCACCCACCAGCCGGCTGACACGTCGCAACTGATCGACGAACAGCTGCGACTGGGCGCGGTACAGGTCGGCGCGCTCGGCGACGTCGGGCAGCGCGAGGATCTCCTCGACGTCCTGGTGCTCCAGGCAGGCGTCGATAAGCTGCATCATCAGCTGGTAGTTGGAGATCCGGAAGTCCCTGAAGCGGCCGAGGCCGGTGCGGCTGTCCATCAGGAAGTTGAGCAGCGTCCAGCCGACCGGCTCCAGCACCTCGTCGAGGTCGTACGCGGCGGAGTCCGCCCGGTCCACCGCCTGCATGATCTCTGGCGAAATGCCGGGGAACCGGTCCGAACCGCCGAAGTAGTCGTAGATCACCCGGGCCGCTGACGGAGCGGCGGGGTCGATCACGTGGTTGGTCGCGGTGCCACCGGTCCGCAGCGTCTCGGAATGGTGGTGGTCGAACACCATGTGGGCGCCCGGGGCGTATGGCAGGTTCGTCAGGATGTCACGCTCCGTGACCTCGACCGCGCCATCCTGTACGTCCTTGGGGTGGACGAAGGTGATCTCATCGATCAGCTCGAGACGGCGCAGCAGTACGGCGCAGACCAAGCCGTCGAAGTCGCTACGGGTGACTAGTCGATACGTCACGAAAACCCCTTCATCAGCGCCGGCGGGTCCGACAGTCCCCCTTATC
>JAOPWA010000634.1 GCA_025965915.1 Dactylosporangium sp.
GCCCGCCCGTGGCCCCCACAAGTTGGGATCGGGTACGCCCGGGGGCCGCATCGGCTGGCGCTTCGCGGCCGTCGTGTCGTGGCTCTCGCCCGGCTCCTTGGCGCCCGGCCAGGGCTTGGCGACCCGGGTGGCGAGGACGAACTCCTTGCGCAGCGGGTGGCCTTCGAACTCCGGCGGCAGCAGCAGCGGCGCCAGCCCCGGGTGGCCGGGAAAGTCGATGCCGAACATCTCGTGGGTCTCCCGCTCGTGCCAGCCCGCGCCCGGGTAGAGATCCACCACGGAGTCGATTGACGGCGCGTCCCGGCCGATCAGCGTCCGCACGATTACGCCGCGTCGCAGCGTGGTCGACCAGAGGTGGACCACCATCCGGAAACCCTCGTCCAACTCGTCGACGGCCGACAGCCAGTCGAAGAAGTCACACCGCAGTTCGGCGGCGTCGCGGGCGGCGTGCAGGGCGTCGTGCCATCGCGAAGGGGCCACGTCGACGGTGCCCCGCGCCCATCCGTTTCCGCCTGAGACGGAGACGGCAGGCGGCGGGTCGTCGTCTCCGCCCAGCAGCCGCGCCAGCTGGGCGCCCACTTCTTCCGGCGTCATGGGGCGATCCTATGGTCCGGCTTCGTCACTACGACCATCGCTACGTCCGCGGGCGCCGTACGGGTTCGTTTTCGCGGCTACGCTGCCGTCGGAGCGGCTACGCCACCGTCGGACCCGGTCGGACACTTTCGGACGGGGTCGGACGCGGGCCACCGGGGTCGGCTGACGCGCTAGGTGGCCGCTTCGGCGGCGGCGAGGGCTACCCGTAGGGCCGCCCTGGCGTCAGCGGCGGTGATCCGGGGTGGTGGACCGCCCCGGATCGCCACCCGGAACTCGCCGAGCATCTCGACCATCGGATCGGCGGTGCGGCCGAGCGTCCCGGCAGCCGAGTCGTGGGTCAGGCTGCCGCCAGCACCAGTGATCTCGAAGGAGGCGCGGAAGGGCTGGCCGGCTGTGCCCCACTCCGCGATCACCTCGGAACGAGCCCCGTTCACGTGCGTGAGCAGCGCCCGCCCATGGCCGGGCCCCAGCATCTCCCCGCCGACCTCCACCACGTCCCCGGCGACCCAGCAGGCGAAATCGATGTCGTGGATGCCGAGGTCGAGCAGTACACCGCCGGATCGGGCCGGGTCGCGAAACCACGACGCCCAACCCGGCGCGGCCCCGCCCCGGTACAGCCGCAGTTCGGTCGGCTCACCCACCTCGCCGTCGACGACCGCCTGCCGGGCGGCGCAGTAGCCGACGAGGTACCGGCCCAGGTGCGCCACATGCAGCTGCACTCCGGCGACGGCGCAGGCGGCGATCATGCTGTCCGCCTCATCCAAGCTGCGGGCCAGCGGCTTCTCACAGATGACATGGCGTCCGGACGCGGCGGCCCGCAGGACGAGGCCGGCGTGCGTGTCGGTCGGGGTGCACACGTCGACGACGTCGACCTCGGCGAGCAGCGAGTCCACCGAGGAGTGCCACGTCACCTCCGAACAGGTCGCGGCCATCTCGGCACGGCGGGCCGTACTGCGCGCGTACCCGTGAAGCCTGACCCCCAGGTGGCGCCACGCCTCGATGTGCCGGGCTCCGATGTAGCCCGGTCCTATCACCCCGACCCTCACGTGATCACTGTACGGCCGGACGCCCGGGACCGCGCCCATCGCCCGGGCGGCGGATCTAATCCTGCGGCGGGCGTACCGGCGGGGCGGACAGTGCCGCCACCTCCCGCTGAGCCCGGCGCTCGGCGGCCGCGCCCAGATCGGGCCGGGAGACCCCGCCGATGCCGGCCTGCTCGCCGGCGATCTTCTCCTGTAGCCGCAGGATGCCATGCAGCAGCGCCTCCGGGCGCGGCGGGCAACCCGGCACGTAGACGTCGACCGGGATGATCTGATCCACGCCCTTGGTCACCGAGTACGAGTCCCAGTAGGGGCCGCCACAGTTGCTGCACGCGCCGAAGCTGATCACGTACTTGGGCTCTGGCATCTGGTCGTAGAGCCGCTTGATCGCGGGCGCCATCTTGTCGGTGACGGTGCCGGAGACGACCATCAGGTCGGCCTGGCGCGGCCCGTGGGCGAACGGGATGACACCGAGCCGGATGAAGTCGTGGCGCCCCATCGAGGTGGCGATGAACTCGATCGCGCAGCAGGCCAATCCGAAGTTGAAGACCCACAGCGAGTATCGGCGGCCCCAGTTGAGCACGAACCGGATCGGCTCACCGAGGACACCAGGCAATGCGGTCACAACGCCCAGTTAACCACGGCCGGCACTGGCCGAAAGGTCACGTCCGGTCGCCTGACATCCCAGCTTTGCCGCCGACCCCTCCCGGATGCCCGGGGATGGTTTTACGCTGCCCGCCGTGAGCACTAGTGCACTGGCGCCCCACCATGCCGGCCCGGTGTCCCCCGGCGGCTCCCCGGTGGTCAGCCCGGCCCACCACCGCTCCCGGTCGCGAAAGGAGGCGAGGCCCGTGCCTGCCGGTGTCGCGGCCGGTCATCCGGCGACCGCCGAGGTCGGCCTGCGCGTGCTCCACGCGGGCGGCTCGGCTGCGGACGCGGCCGTCGCGGCCGTGCTGGCGGGCTGCGTCGCCGAGAGTGTGCTCACCGGCATCGGCGGCGGCGGCTTCGCGACCTACTACGACGCCACCTCAGGGGCCGTGACCTGCCTGGACTTCTTCTGCGCGGTGCCGGGCCTCGACGGCGACGTCGGAGCCGGCCCGATGGTGCCGATCGATGTGGTGTTCGGCGGGGTTTCGATGAGCTACGCGATCGGCGAGTCGAGCGTCGCGATTCCCGGTGTGCCGGCCGGCGTCGGCGAGGTGCACCGGCGCTGGGGCCGGCTGCCCTGGCACCGGCTGGTCGCCCCGGCGGTCAGCCTCGCCCGCAGCGGGGTGGTGCTGCCCGCCGCGCAGGCCCGCACCCTCATCTCCATCGCGCCCGCGATGGTCCCCGGCTTCGGGGCCGCCATCTACTCCCCCGGCGGCAAACTGCTCGAGGGCGGGGACCTGCTCTTCCACCCCGGCCTCGACGTCGCGCTGGAGGCTCTCGCCACGGAGGGGCCGGACGTGTTCTACACCGGCTGGATCGGCGAACGACTCACCAGAACGGTCCGCGCCGGCGGCGGTGCAATCGGCCCGGCCGACCTGGCCGCGTACCGGGTGCTCGAACTCCCCGTCGAGCAGGCCCCGCTGGCGGGCGCCGGCGTGTACGCCCGCCGCGACCTCAACAACACCATTCCCACGATCGGGGCGTTGCCGAGTGACCTGGCCGACGCCTCGGCCGGCGAGCGCGCCGTCGCGCTGGCCGACGCGCTCCTGCACCACGGCCGGCAGCGGGTGGGCGACACGACCAACATCTCGGTCGTCGACTTCGACGGAAACGCCTGCGTGATCACGATGACGCTCGGCCTCGGCTCCGGCGTGTGGCTACCCGGTCTGGGCGTACACCTCAACTCGATGCTCGGCGAAGGCGAGTTGATCACCGCGGATCTGATGCCGGGCGGGCGCATGTCCTCGATGATGTGCCCGCTGGTCGTGATCGACGACGACGGCGAACTGCTGGTGGCCGCCGGTTCGGCCGGGGCGTCGCGGATCCGTACGGCCCTGGTGCACACGCTCGTCAACATCCTGATCAAGAACGCCGACATGACGACCGCGATCAACCATCCGCGGTTCCACGTGGTGGCCGACCCCGACGGTGGCGCACCGGTGGCCCATATCGAGCCGGGCTACCCGGCCGACGAGGTGGACGCGCTCGTCTCGGCCGGCTATCAGGTGCACTGGTGGGAGCAGGCCGACCACTACTTCGGCGGCGCCAGCGCGGTCGGCCATGCCGGCGCGGCGGGCGATCCCCGGCGTGGCGGAGTCGGCCGCCTGGCCTGAGCTAATCGGGCCACCACATCGCCAACCGCATGTCGACGCGCTCACCGCGCATCGGCGTGCCCTCTGCCGCGTGCCGGCGCAGCGCCTCGCTGTGGTTGCCGGGCACGAGCCGGCCGTTCGCCGCGACCACGCGGTGCCACGGCACCGGCCCGCCATAACGCGCCATCACCGTCCCCACCTGGCGCGGGCCGCCCTGACCCAACCACTCGGCGATCGCCCCATAGGACATCACCCGTCCGGGCGGAATGCGCTCAACCAGGGCGAGTACATCCTCGATGTAATCGTCCACGATCAGCCAGGATATGGGATCCCATGAAAGATCGAACCACGCCGGGGGCCACAATGGGCTCCGTGCGCGTACAGGTCACCGCTGCCAGTCGGATCGTGGTCAAGGTCGGCTCGTCGTCGCTGACCACGGCCGCCGGCGGGCTGGACAGACAGCGGGTCGACGCCCTGGTCGACGCGCTCGCCGCGCACCCCGCCGAGACGGTGTTGGTCTCAAGCGGCGCGATCGCCGCCGGGCTCGCACCGCTCGGACTACCCCGACGGCCGCGCGACCTGGCCACGCAGCAGGCGGCGGCCAGCGTGGGGCAGGGGCTGCTCATGCAGGCGTACACGGAGTCCTTCGCGCGATCTCAACGGACCGTGGGCCAGGTGCTGCTCACCGTCGATGACGTCATCCGGCGGGTGCATTACCGCAACGCGTACCGCACGCTGCGGCGCCTGCTCGACCTGGGCACTGTGCCGATCGTCAACGAGAACGACACGGTGGCCACGGAGGAGATCCGCTTCGGCGACAACGACCGGTTGGCCGCCCTCGTGGCCGCGCTCGTACGCGCCGACCTGCTCGTACTGCTGTCCGACGTCGACGCGCTCTACACCGGGGACCCGACGAAACCCGATACCCGACGCATCGCCGAGGTGCGCGGCGAGGAGGACCTCGAAGGCGTCAGCATCGGCAAGGCCGGCCGCGCCGGCTTGGGCACCGGCGGGATGGTGACGAAGGTCGAGGCGGCCCGGATCGCCACAAACTCCGGCATTCCGGTCGTCTTGACGTCCGCGCCACTCGCGGCCGCGGCCCTGTCCGGCGAGGAGGTGGGCACTCTCTTCCATCGGGTACGGGAGAGGCCGGCGGCCCGCCTCTTCTGGCTGGCCCACGCCACGAACCCCCGTGGCAGGCTGCACCTGGACCCGGGGGCCGTACGAGCGGTGGTCGACCGCCGGGCCTCCCTGTTGCCGGCCGGAATCACCGCCGTCGACGGGCGGTTCGCCGCGGGCGACCCGGTCGATCTGGTCGACAACGGGGGCCGGCCGGTGGCTCGCGGCCTGGTCAACTACGACGCCACCGAGCTGCCCGGGCTGCTCGGCCGCTCCACACCGGAGTTGGCGGCCGAGCTGGGTCCGGGGTACGAACGAGAGGTCGTACACCGCGACGACCTGGTACTTCTGTGATCAAGGAGCCACACATGTCGGTGCAGGAGCAGGGGCGGCGGGCCAAGGCGGCGGCCGGGATGCTCACCACGGCCACCCGCGCCACCAAGGACGCCGCGCTGCGGGCGATGGCCGACGCGCTCGTTCGGCGTACCCCCGAGATTTTGGCCGCGAATGAAGCGGACCTCGCAGCGGGCCGCGACGCCGGCATGACCCCGGCGCTACTTGACCGCCTCGCCCTCAACGACTGTCGCATCGAGGCCATGGCGGGCGGTCTGCGCCAGGTCGCCGGCCTGCCCGACCCGGTCGGCGAGGTCGTACGCGGCTCGACGCTGCCCAACGGCCTCGAACTGCGGCAGGTACGGGTCCCGCTCGGCGTGGTCGGCATCGTCTACGAGGCCCGGCCCAACGTCACCGCCGACGCGGCCGGCCTGTGCCTGAAGGCCGGCAACGCCGTGCTGCTTCGCGGTTCGTCCTCGGCGGCGCGCTCCAACGCGGCGATCGTTCGGGTGCTACGCGACGCGCTGGATACGGCGGGACTCCCCGCAGACGCGGTGCAACTGGTCGACGCGTCCAGCCGCGAGTCCGTCAAGGAACTGATGCGCGCCCGCGGCCTGGTCGATGTGCTCATCCCCCGGGGCGGCGCGTCGCTGATCCGGTCGGTGGTCGAGGAGTCGACCGTGCCGGTCATCGAGACCGGGATCGGCAACTGCCACGTGTACGTGGACAGCGCCGCCGACCTCGACATGGCCTTGGAGATCCTGCTCAACGCGAAGACCTCCCGCCCCTCGGTGTGCAACGCCGCCGAGTCGCTGCTGGTGCACCGGGAGATCGCCGAGCCGTTTCTGGCCCGCGCGCTACCGGCGCTGCGCGACGCGGGGGTCACCGTGCACGGTGACGCCGACGTGGTGGAGGCGGGTCACCGCCGCGGCGTGGCCGTACGGCAGGCGACCGACGACGACTTCGGCACCGAGTACCTGTCGCTGGACCTGTCGGCGGCGGTGGTCGACTCGTTGGACGCGGCGGTCGCGCACATCGCGCGGTTCGGCTCCGGGCACAGCGAGGCGATCGTGACCGGGTCGCTGGACGCGGCGCGCGAGTTCACCGCGCGGGTCGACGCGGCGGCTGTGCTCGTCAACGCGTCGACCCGGTTCACCGACGGCGAGGAGTTCGGCTTCGGTGCCGAGATCGGCATCTCGACGCAGAAGCTGCACGCCCGCGGGCCCATGGGGCTGCCGGAACTGACCTCGACGAAGTACGTGGTGACCGGCACCGGCCACGTCCGCTGATCCGGCCTTCGTAGATCTCGGGCACTTAGGACACCTCTCGCTGTCCTAAGTGTCCGAGATCGCGTCGAAGTCGCCGGACTTCACCCCGTCGACGAACGCCCGCCACTCCGGTCTGGCGAACACCAGAACCGGCCCTGACTGGTCCTTGGAGTCGCGAACCCCGACGGCCGTCGGCGTGCCGGCGACCTCCACACAGTTACCCTGCCCCCCGCTGCGGCTGCTCTTGCGCCACGTCGCACTGGCCGGGTCGAGCGTCGTCATCCGGCGCCCCCCCTTTACATCGTCTTCGCGGATTCACGGATCAGTTCCACCGTCGCCGTTGGAGACAGTGCGACAGCCTGAAGCGTACGGAATACGCGCACGTACACGTGTGCCTCGTCGCCTTCCACGTACAGGCTGCCGGTGCGGCTTTCCTGGTAGACGACCGACGGGTCGACCACCTCGGGAAACGCGAGGATGGAGAACGAGCCGATCATCGACGCGTGCGCGCCGGCGTCGAACGGCACGATCTGCAGCGTGAGCGCGGGCGCCTCGGCGTCGGCGGCGAGGCGTTCGAGCTGGGCGCGCATGGTGGCCGGCCCACCGACGACCCGGCGGATGACGGCCTCGTCGAGCACCACTGACAGCTCGGGCCGCGCCTCGTCGTGCTGGCGTTTCATTCGCAGCTCCGTGCGACGGTCAACCTCGGCCGGCGATGCGTCGGGCAACTCGGCCTCGATGACGGCACGGGCGTAGTCGGCCGTCTGCAGCAGGCCCGGCACGAGCGCCACCTCGAACGTGCAGATCTGCGAGGCCGCGTGTTCCAGGCCCACGTACACCTCGAACCAGCCCGGCAGCACGTCCGAGTACGCGTGCCACCAGCCGCGCTGGCGGGCGTCCCGGGCCACCTGCACCAGGGACGCGACGTCAACGGGGTCCACTCCGTACATATCCAGCAGGGTCCGTACGTCACCGGGGCGCACCGAGACCTGTGCGTTCTCGATACGGGACATTGTGGACCGGGCGACACCCAGTTCCCTCGCCGCATGGTCGAGGGTCAAACCACGCTCTTCGCGTAGTCGCTTGAGCTCGGCGGCGATGCGTCGACGCCGAACAGTAGGGCTGGACCGGGACATGGGCCCAGTCTGCCGCAGATATGACATTGACGCATGTCGCAATTAACGTAGCTGGAAGTTGCAGGTTACCGGAGGGCATAGAGGATGGCGGGTGAGCCCACGCCGACCCTCACGGAGGTGTGAGACCACGTGGCCGCCGCCCCGCACGTCGTCGATCAGTATCTGGCCGAAGTGGCCCGCCTCGCCCGGTGCGCCAACCGGCACTCCTCCTAGGCCCGGCACTCCACCTGGTCGCGTAGAGCGCGCCCGAGCAGCTAGTCGCGCAGAGCGCGGATGGCGGCCAATGTGATGTGCACATTGAACGCATCGCCGTCGTCGCTGAGCCATCCGCCGTCGCTACGCTGCGTCCCGCTCAGCCGATCCTTCGCCGCCATCAGCAACCAGTCGTCGGGCGACACCCCGACCCGGCGTAGCGTCGCGGCCATCGGCGCGCAGTCGGCCGGGCTCATCCCCGGCACCCGGTCGGCAAGGATCAACTGGATCTGCGCGGCCTCGTAGAACCAGCCGAAATGGTGGAGCATCGCGGCGCCGAGCCACCCGGCGACCAGAAACGACGGCCATGAGCCGTCGGGGCGCAGAGACGCGCGAAACGCCTCGGCCGCCCGGGCGCCGGCCACCGCGTACCGGTCGTCCTGCGCGCCGTTCACGGTCAGCCAGAACCCGGCGCTCGTCGTCATGTACAGCTGAGCCTCGGGATCGCCGGGCCGCGCCCACTGTGGAGCCGAGTCGGCCAGCGACTCGTCCTCCTCCCACGTCCCGTCCGGCCGTTGCCGCCGAACGAGCCACTCGACCGCCCGCCGGGCGGCGGGACGGTCGAGCGCGCCGAGGTCGTCGAGCTCGGTAAGCCGGAAGCAGGTAGCGTCGATCGAGGCGACATCCCCGCCCCAGAACGCCGGCCATCCGCCGTCCGGGGCCTGCCCTATCTCGGCCTTGTCGAGCACGTCCTCGGCCTGGGGCAGGCCAGAACGTAGCCAGCTGAGCCGGGCCCGATCGACGGCGTCACCATGGGCGACGACATAGCCGATCGCGGCGTCAAGGTCAGCCATCGCCGTACGGTACCGAACCCGTGGCCGTCCTGCCCCTGCCCGATCGGTCAGTACGCGGGTAGCGAAGGATCGACGGTCTTCACCCAGGAGGAGACGCCACCCTGCACGTGCACCGCGTCGCGGAAGCCGGCCGCCTTCAGCGCGGCGAGCGCCTCGGCCGAACGGACCCCGCTCTTGCAGTACAGGACGATCTGCTTGTCCTGGGGCAGGTCGGCGAGCGCGCCGCCGGACAGGATCTCCCCCTTGGGTACGAGCACCGCACCCGGAATGCGCACGATCTCCCACTCGGCGGGCTCCCGGACGTCGACCAGGTGAATGGACTTGCCGGAGTCGATCCACTCCTTCAGCTCGGGGGCCGTGATCGTCGATCCCATCGCCGCCGCGCTCGCCTCGTCGGAGAGCGCGCCGCAGAAGTCGTCGTAGTCGATGAGCTCGGTCACGGTCGGGTTCTCCCCGCAGACCGCGCAGTTGGGGTCCTTACGCACGCGTACCGAGCGGTAGGTCATCTCGAGGGCGTCGTAGACCATCAGCCGGCCGAGCAGCGGCTCGCCGATGCCGACAAGCATCTTGATCGCCTCGTTGACCTGGATCGAGCCGATCGACGCGCACAGCACGCCGAGCACGCCACCCTCGGCGCAGGACGGCACCATCCCGGGCGGCGGGGGCTCCGGGTAGAGGCAGCGGTAGCAGGGGCCGTGCTCGGCCCAGAAGACGCTGGCCTGCCCGTCGAAGCGGTAGATCGAGCCCCAGACGTAGGGCTTCTTCAGGAACACGGCCGCATCGTTGACCATGTACCGCGTCGCAAAGTTGTCGGTGCCGTCGACGATCAGGTCGTACTGGGCGAAGATCTCCAGCACGTTGTCGTTGGTCAGAGCCTCGTTGTGGACGATCACGTTCACGTACGGGTTGATCTCGCGCACCGAGTTGCGCGCCGACTCCGCCTTCGGCTTTCCGATGTCGGACTGTCCGTGAATGATCTGGCGCTGCAGGTTGGACTCGTCGACGGTGTCGAACTCGACGATGCCGAGCGTGCCCACGCCGGCCGCCGCGAGGTACATCAACGCAGGAGAGCCCAGGCCCCCGGCGCCGACACACAGCACCTTCGCGTTCTTGAGCCGCTTCTGGCCGGCCATCCCCACGTCGGGGATGATCAGGTGACGCGAGTAGCGCCGAACTTCGTCGATCGTCAGTTCGGCGGCCGGCTCGACGAGCGGTGGCAATGACACGGGCGTGCCTTTCCCTCGATGGAGAGCTGTCCGTCAACCCATTCTGCCGCGACTTGGCGCTTCGCTGACGTGACCTCCGTTACCAGTCCGCGGTGCGGGATGCCTGGGAGGCTACGGGACCGGCGGACCGGCGTAGCGCTGGCCGTTGACGAAAGGCCACGGGTTGGCGATACAGCCCTTCAGGCCGTACGTCTGCTGCTGCATGACCGGCGCCACCTGCCCCGGGGCCACACACGCCTCGTGACCGTGCCCCAACTGGTGGCCGACCTCATGGTTGATGGCATAGGCCCGGTAGACCTCCAGCGAGGCGCCGTAGTCGGGAATCGACGTCAGCCAGCGCGCGTCGTTGATGATCACCTGGCCCTGCAGCCGGCAGGAGGTGAACTTCTCGGTGTGCAGGCCGCCCACCGCGCACATCTCCTCGGACGTCGCCGGGCTGGCCAGGTAGATGGTGAACTCGGCCGGCGCCGAGCTTGGCACCCGCTGCAGCCGGAACTGGCCGCCCGCTATCCAGCTGCGCTGGTCACCGAGGACCTGGTCGACGATTGTCGCGAAGGCATTGGGGTCCTCGTTGATGCCGTTCTCGACCGCGATCCGGAAACGGCGAAGCGTCCCCGCCGTACCCAGGATCCTGCCCTCGGACTGGACGTCGGTGAACTCGCCCGCACCCTTGTCGACAACGGTGGGTGCGGCGTTGGCCACCGCCTGAGGCGTCGCCTTCGGCGCGGCCGGAGCACTCGGGTGGGGAACGGCGGTCACCGGCCGCGGTGCGGCCCGCTTGTTGGACGCCTGGGTCAGCCAGCCGCTGCGCCAGATCGCACCACCGAGGCCGGCAGTGACCAGGACCAGCACCATCCCCACGAGAAGGTAGGTACGCCAGGGGCCACCGCGGGCGGTTCGGGCGGGCGCGGTACCCCGCCCGGACCCGGTCCGCCGGGCGCGCGGCTCGACACGCCGCCGGGGCGCGTCGTCGCCCGGCCAACCGGCCCCGTCCTGACTCGGCCAACCGGCCTCGCTCTCGCCCGGCCAACCGACGCCATCCTGGCGACCGGGCGCAGGCGGCGGCGGCGGCCACTGCGTCGTCTCTTGCCGCTGCGGCCATCCGGTCGCCTCGGGGTCACGCGTGGGCCAGCGGGTGCCGGGCTCGTACTGCACCGAGGGGTCCCACCCTCTCCCGAAAGAGGTCGAAGTATCGGACCCGCCTGGCGGTAAGGAGCTCGACGGCCAGGAGCCTGGTGGCAGCGAGCTCGACGGCCAGGAGCCTGGTGGCCAGGGCTGGCGGCCGTTTTCGACGGCGCCGCCGTAGGCGTCCGCTTCCGGGAGACCCGGGCGGTCGTCGACGCGGGAGCCGAAGGGGTTCGGTTCAGTTGGCGCGGCGTGCCCGTCGGTCCACGCCCAGCCGGCATCTCCCCGGTCCTGTGCGGCCCACGACCCGGTCACCTCACCGGAACGCGTACCGGATGCCGGGTCGTCTTCGGCGGACCGCGCGCTGCGCGCGCGTTGTCCCCCGGGTTCGCTCACAGCGCCGTACGTCATCAAATAGTCAGCTTGCCACGTGCGGGCCACGCCCGATGGTCGGACCCCAATATCATCCGGCAGCCTCACCCGCTGCGGTCATACCGCCACCAAAGGTGATATCTCGCTGACGTGAACCCTTGGATTGGGCACGTCTGGCCCGCTGGCCCTTCCCCGCCCGCAGCAGCTTGACCGAACTGGCCTCGGCGAGCATGCCGAGGAAGGCCCGGGCGACCATCCGGGGCGCCTCCATCTGCGCCACATGACCGACGTCCTGCAGAGCGAGCAGACGGCTGTTCGGGATCGACCGGGCGACCTGCGCGGCGACCCGCACGTCGACGAGCATGTCGCGCTGACCTCCGATGACGAGCGTCGGTGTGCTGATCCTCCGCGCGACCTGCCACAGCGACGCCGAGCCGGGCAGATATGCCCGCACGAAGCTCAGAATCAGGCTCCGCAGCGTGCGTACGTAGGCGCTGGTGTACTCGGGGACGGCGTAGCGCAGCCGGGCCTCCTCGACGGCCTCCGCGAAGCGCTGCTCCGGGAAGCGGCTGGGGTCGGCGAAGCAGCTCTCGATCACCATCCGGGCCAGATCGGCAGGGTCTATCGCGGCCAGCCGACGGGCCGCCAGCCAGTCGGCGCGCGGAATCAGAAGCAGCGGCAACAGCCGGCCGTGGAACGACCGTCGCGGGTCCAGAAATGGCATCGCCGGCGACACCAGCGTCAGCGTACGCAGAAGCTCAGGGTGGGTACCCGCGACGCATACCGCGACGGCACCGCCCAGCGAGTTGCCGAACAGGTGGACCGGGCCGCGATCGGAGTGCTCGATCCAGCGGACGATCCGCTCCGCGAACGCGGTCACGGTGTAGCTGCGGGCCGGGTCGCTACGGCCGAAGCCGGGCAGGTCGATCGCCTGTCCGTCGAGATAGTCAGCCAGCAGACCAGCCAAGTCGGTCCAGTTCAGCGAGGAACCGCCGAGTCCGTGCACGTAGACCGCCGGCTCGGAACGGGCCGACCGCGCCGGAGTGTCCCGGACGTGGATGCTGGCGCCGTCAACCACAACGGATCGCCCGGGCCAGG
Organism: Dactylosporangium sp.; assembly: GCA_025965915.1. Taxonomy (GTDB): domain Bacteria; phylum Actinomycetota; class Actinomycetes; order Mycobacteriales; family Micromonosporaceae; genus Planosporangium. The sequence goes on from JAOPWA010000634.1 coordinate 12,598, forward strand.
CCGGGGTAATCCCGTCGTACTCCGGAAGCACATCCTCCGGTGCAAGTCGGGCGGCCTCCATGGCCCCATACTGCCTCGCCCGAAACTGACTTGCCGTTAACTTTCCCTTATGCGGAGGACCATCTTTTATGAAGCGGCACTTCGAAGTTGCCTGCGCGCAGCCTGCATGGTCACGAAAGCAGCGCCTCGAGTCGACGGTTTACCGCCGCAAGCGTGGCCCGTACCACCGCCTGCCGCTGATCGCCGTTGACCACGGCGGCGCCGGACAGCTCCTCGATCCAGCCGTTGTGCGCGAGTAGGAGCACCACCACCGCGACCTCACAGCTGTCCAGAGGTACGACCGTGGCGTTCTCGACGAAACAGCGTGCGTGGGGCGTGGCGTCGGCGCCGGTCAGTAACTCGTCGATCGCGTTGGCCGCCGCGACCGCGGCCAGGCGCAGCACGTACCCGTCGAATGCCGGCCCGCGGGCCACTCCGACAGCCGCCCCGGTGTCGGTGGACAAGCGCACCTCCACCACGGCATCCGTGCCCTGCGTGCTCACCTCAACCTGGTCGAGGAGCACCCGGGCGGCACCCGGACCACCGGGCAGCGGGCGGTGCGTCGGTACCGAGTCGCGCCCCTGGTCGCGCCCCTGGTCGCCGGCGCGCTGATAGGACCGGCTGGTAGGCGCCTCGGCTGCCCGGTTTCGGGCTCCCCTGCCCCCGAGGGCTCGAGCCTCGGTGACCCGGCGCTCGGTCCTCGGTGACCCGCCGACCCGCGCCCGGCCCGAGCGCGGGTCGGCGGCCCCGTGTTCCGCGTCGCGGATGTCGACCACTGGGGAGTCGGCTGGGGCGTCGACGGCTTGGGGCTCCACGTCTCCCTGTCCGGCCGGGCCGTCCTGCGCCGGGCCGTCCTGCGCCGTAGTACGGTCCTGCGCCGGGCCGTCCTGCGCCGTGCGGTCCTGCACCACCGGGGTGTCGGCGGCCGGCTCATACGCCGAGGTGCTGTCGGCAGGGTCGGCGCGCCCGTCCGCGTACACCGATCCATCGCGCCGGCGGCCCGTGGTCTCCTCGCCGTCCTCAATGGCACGGCGGCGACCGGGAATGGCAGGCGCCGGTGGTACGGGACGCAACAGTTCGTCGTTGGGCTCGGCGGCCAGCCCCATGCGGTCGTTGAGCAGCCGGGTGACAGCGCGGCTGACTTCGCCGGGATCGGCGTCCTCGGCCAAGTCCAGGCGCAGCGTCTGGCCCCCGCCCGTGTTTGTACGCACGTGGGCGTCGCGAACACCCGGCACGACCCGCACCGCCGCCAGTACCGCGGGAATGTCGAAGCCGTCGGGGCGTACCGCGCCGCCGTCCTCGTCCTCGTCGCGCAGGTAGGTCGCGATGCGAGCCAGTTCGGGAACGGCGGCCGGCAAACCAACCGACTCCTGTTCGAGCCCCGGCACGCCCGATACCTCTGGCACGTCGGGCTCGGCCGGCACCCTGTGGGGCAGCTGAGCCTGGTACTGCGGTTCGTCGCCCGCGCGCCCCGGCCACGCCGGCGTGCCGGCGGGCTGATCCCAGCGTGAAGGCTCCGACCAGCGCGGTTCCTGCCATGGCGAGTCGACTGGGCGCCCCGGCGGCGCAGCTTGAGCGGTCGGTTCGGCTGACACGATCGGCTCGGCCGGCCCGATCGGCTCGGCTGACCCGGTCGTTGGCGCGTACGCGCTGGCGGACGCGGGGGGCTCCCGGTAGGCCGGCATCTCCTCGTACTGAGCCGGCGGTGCCATCCGGGCGGCGGGGATCCGCTCATAGCCCGGGGGCAGCGACGCCGGCGCCCAGGGCGAGCGTTCCACCGGCTCCTCGCCGTGGTGCCGCCCGGTCGACGCGGGCGCCTGATGGCGCTGCTGCTCCGGCTGGTCGGAGTACTGCCCCCCGACCGGCTCGGAATGGCGCCCGGCGTCGGCCCGGGGCACGTCCGAAACGAGCGGGTCGCCGTACCTGGTCCCGTACCCGCGTCCGTTGCCGGATACCGGGTTGTACGGCCGGTAGGCGGGGGCGGTCGGGGCTGGCGGGGCGGCGGCCGGGGACGGGACCGGCAGGGCAGCCGGCAGTGGGGGCGCCGCAGGCTCCGGCAGTGTCGGACGGGCCAGGGCGGACTCCGGCCGGACGGAGTTCACCGGTGGCTGTGAACTCTCCGGCGCCGCCCAAACTGCCGGCGGCCCCGGCGTTGTCGGCTGTTGCCCCGGCGTTGTCGGCTGTCCGGTGGCCGGAAACGGGTTGAGCGCCGGGATCGGGCCGGGAACGGGGCTGACCGGGCGCAGGGGCTCCAGCGGACTGAAGGGCGACGACGCCGGCGTGAAACCGGCCGGAGGGGACGGCTCCAGCGGGCTGAACGGAGACGGCGCTGGATTGGAACTGACTGGACGTGCTGGCGGCTGCGGGCCGGCGGGCGGCTGCGGGCCGGCGGGCGGCGCCGGAGTCACCGGCCGGTCGACCTGGGTCGTACCGACCTGGCCCGCCGCGGGCGGTGTAGCCGCCGGCGGGGGCGAAATGGGTGCGGTCGACTCCGGCACGCCAGCCGTCTGCGGTGACGGCGGCTCGACCAGCGGCGGGACGAGCGACAACGGCGGCCGCGGGGCGGCCGCGGACCGCGTGGGGGCCGGCGTGGCGGGCAACGAGGGAGCGGCCGGCAACGGCGGCTCCGAGGTGTGCGCGACGGCGTTCGAATCAGCGTCGGCCGACGGCGGGTACGGCGCGAGATAGTCGACCGGAGACCCACCGAAGCGGCGATCGGTGGTCGGCTGGCGATCGGCGTACGAAAGACTTTCGATCATCGCGGAGTGCTCGGAGAGGGTCAGCGGCCGGACCGCTCCGTTGCTCGGATACTCCTCGGCGCCCACGCCGTAGACGGCGGCACCCCCATCCGTGGGGACGGCGGCACCGCCTTCTGTGGGAACGGCGGCCGGCGGACCCGGTGCGATCAGGTCGCGGTACGGCGCGCGCAGGTCGGCCCGCGCCCGGACGGAAGTATTGTCACCCTGGACACGGGCCGTTCCGACGGGCGGCCAGCCACTATCGGCGCCATACTGACGCCATCGGGGAAGAGCTTCCCCGGCGGAGCTATCGGCAGGCCAAGGCGTACTGTCGTGCGTCCCGTCGCGTTCGCCCGCACCGTTCGCCGCAGCGGTAGCGTCCGCGCCTGGTTGTCCCGTTTCGTCCACCGTGCGCTCCTCCGTCGCCTGACGTGAGGCTACCGTGAACGGGTAAGAGCGGTAAGTTGCATTCGGCGGCGTGATTGGAGAGGGTGAAAATGACCTCGGCGACGAGCGGCACGCAGGCAACCGGCCGACCGGTACGACTACCGCGATCCGCCCGGCGTAAGCAACTTCTCGCCGCGGCACAGCAGGTCTTCGTGGCGCACGGCTATCACGCGGCGGCGATGGACGACATCGCGGAACGCGCCGGGGTCTCCAAGCCGGTGCTCTACCAACACTTCCCGGGCAAGCTCGAGCTTTATCTCGCGCTGCTCGACACGCACTGCGACGCGCTTGTCGACCGGGTGCGCCGGGCCATGGCCGCCACCGCCGACAACAAGGAGCGGGTGACCGGCGCGACGCAGGCCTACTTCGACTTCGTCGACCACGAGAGCGAGGCGTTCCGGCTCGTGTTCGAGTCGGACCTGCGCAACGACCCCGCGGTTCGGGAGCGGGTCGAACGGCTCGAGCGGAGCTGCATTGCCGCGATCACCGATACGATCATGGCCGACACCGGTGTGAGCCTGGCCCGGGCCGAGTTGCTGGCGGCGGGGCTGGTGGGTGCGGCGGAGACCTCGGCCCGGTTCTGGTTGGCGGGTGGACGCCAGGTGCGAAAGGCTGAAGCGGTGCAGTTGGTTGCCACCCTGGGGTGGCGCGGGATCGCGAGCTTCCCACTGCAAGGCGAGCAGTCCTGATCGCGTTACCCTTCGGAGGCGGCGAACAGGCCGCCTGATCAAGGAGGAAGACGTGGAGATCAAGATCGGCGTACAGTTCGCGCCTCGCGAGCTTGTACTCGAGAGCGCCCAGTCACCGACTGAAGTCGAACGGACCGTGGCTGAGGCTCTCTCCGGCCGAGACGGTGTTCTCACGCTCTTCGATGAGAAGGGCCGCCGAGTCATCGTGCCGATCGACAAGTTGGCGTACATCGAGATCGGCGAGGTCTCCGCGCGCCCGGTCGGATTCACCGCAAGCTGAGCGCGGCCATCTCGCGATCTTGGACAGTCGGACCGGTTCTGACGGCCACCCGACTATCCAAGATCGCGCGCCGTCAGTTGTTGAGGCCCACCGCGGCCATCCGAGCGGTGTGAGCGCTGGTCAACCGCTTGAACAGCACCTGTACAGACGACAGGTCCCCGCCGCCGGCCGCGATCAGCCCGGCGAGCGCCACCCGCTCTCCCGCTACCCGCTGCGCCTGCGAGAGTGCCTCGCCGACCAGGCGACGCGCCCACATCGACAGCCGGTTGGCGACCTTGGGGTCGGCCGCGATCGCCGCCCGCAGCTCAGCCGCCGCGAAGTCCGCGTGCCGCGAGTCGTGCAACACGTCGAGGACGAGGTCGCGATCCTCCGGGTCGAGGTACGCGGCGATCTCCCGGTAGAAGTCATCCGCCACGCCGTCACCCACGTACGCCTTGGCCAGCGCCTCCAGCCAGTCCTTCGGCTCGGTCTGCTCGTGGTAGTCGCGTAGCGCCCCGACGTACGGACGCATCGCCTCCTCGGCCTCGACGCCGAGTTGGAGCAGGCGTTCAGCCAGCCGGCGATAGTTGGTGATCTCGCGGGCGGCCATCTCGCTGAGTACGGCCCGGCGGCGCAGATCGGGAGCGAGTCGCGCATCAGCCGCCATTTGATCGAAGGCGACCAGTTCGGCGTACGCGAGCAGGCCCAACAGTTCAGCCACGGGCGGTAGCGGAGCGGAATACTCAGACACGACGGCAGGTTACCCCTAATACAGACCGCAATATGTGCCGATCAGTGAGTAGTTGCGGTGACTGGCAGATCAAGCGCCTCAGCGATCGAAGATTGCGACGCCGGAACCGAAAGCGGCACAACTGAGCAGGTCAGCGCTGGTGATAACATTAGTGTCACTTCCGCCGACGTCTGCTGCGTCCGGCGAGCGCGCGGCCCGCGATTTCAATTCGCCCGTGGCGCGCGCCATACATCCGAGCGCACCCGTCAAGTCGGGGCGCTCCCGCGAGAGAGACACCCCAAAAACTTGATGAACATCGACGAAGCCAATACGGCCGCAGAAGCGGCCGCGACTGAACTCACCATGACTGAATCGACCGACACCGATGCGGCCGCCGCCCCGGTTCCGGTTCGCCCCGACAGCCCCACCTTCGCCGAACTCGGCGTCCGCCCGGAATCCGTAGCCGCTCTGGAGGCCATCGGAATCACCCGGGCGTTCAAGATCCAGGAGCATGCGCTGCCCATCGCCCTGCGTGGGGCTGATGTGATCGGCCAGGCGCCGACGGGCACCGGGAAGACGCTGGGCTTCGGCTTGCCGCTGCTGCAGCGTGCCCTCGCCCCCTCTGAGGGAGCCGACGGTTTCCCCCAGGCGCTCGTCGTCGTCCCCACCCGCGAGCTGGGCCTTCAGGTCGCTCGCGACCTCGACGCCGCCGGGCGCACCCGCGGTATGCGCGTCCTGCCCCTCTATGGTGGCGTGGCGTACGAGCCGCAGACCGAGGCGCTCACGCGCGGTGTCGAGATCGTCGTCGGCACCCCCGGCCGCCTGCTCGACCTGGCCAAGAGCAAGCAACTGCGACTGGACCGGGTCCGGGCGCTCGTGCTCGACGAGGCCGACCGGATGCTCGACCTGGGCTTCCTCGACGACGTCGAGAAGATCCTGGCGATGGTGCCCGATGACCGGCAGACGATGCTGTTCTCGGCGACGATGCCCGACCCGATCGTCGCGCTGGCCCGGCGCTTCATGCGCCAGCCGGTGACGATCCACGCCCAGCACGACGACCGCACCGGTCCGTCGCCGCTCACCCGTCAGCTGGTCTACCGCGCCCACCCGCTCAACAAGATCGAGGTGGTCGCCCGGATCCTGCAGGCCGAGGGGCGCGGCCTGACGATGGTCTTCACCCGTACCAAGCGGGCCGCCGACCGGGCCGCCGAGGACCTCGACTTCCGCGGCTTCGCGGTCGCGGCGGTCCACGGTGACCTCGGCCAGGGCGCCCGGGAACGGGCGCTGCGCGCGTTCCGTGTCGGAAAGGTCGACGTACTGGTCGCCACCGACGTCGCCGCTCGTGGGCTCGACGTCTCCGGCGTCACGCACGTCATCAACTACGACTGTCCCGAGGACGCCGACGCCTACGTGCACCGCATCGGCCGCACCGGCCGCGCGGGCGCTACCGGCGTCGCGGTGACGTTCGTGGACTGGGAGGACATGCCGCGCTGGCGGCTGATCGACAAGACGCTCGGCCTGGACCTGCCGGAGCCGCCCGAGACGTACCACACGTCTGATCACCTCTACACCGACCTCGGCATCTCGAAGGAGATGACGGGCACGCTGCCCACCTCCGACCGCACCCGCGCCGGCCTGTCGGCCGAGCGTCTGGAAGACGTCGAGGGCAAGCGCGGCGGCCAACGTGGTCGCCGTTCCGGCTCTTCGGGTACGCCCAGAGCGGCGTCCGCGGCAACGCCCAGAGCGGCGTCCACGGCAACGGACAGAGCGGCGTCCACGGCAACGGACAGTGAGGCCGCGACGGCCGGCTCGCGTCGGCGACGCCGTCGGCGCACGGAGCCGGGCACCACGACGACCGCATCGGCCGAGGTGTCCACTGTGGATGGCACCCAGTCGGCGAGCGAAGGCGAGCCCGTCAAGCGGCCGCGGCGCCGTCGACGCGGCGGCCGGAGCGCCGCGGGAGCGGCGTCGACCGACAGCGAGTGATCTAGACGAGAGAAAGGGGCGGCCCCGTTCGGGGCCGCCCCTTTCTCTCGTCTACCTGGCCTCCGCTTGCGTCGGAGACCTACTTCCGGACTAGCACGCCAAAAGCCGGCTCATTCGGCGGGTACGGGCCTGAGTAGCCGCGCCAGCGCCGGAGTGACGCCCCACTGCCCCACCAGTGATTCGTACTCCGAGCGCAGTTCCGGGGTGGCGGACGCACCGGTATGCCGGGCCCGTAGCAGCAGGTTGCGCGGCGTATGGACGGAGCCGACGAACTCGACGACGTCTACCCGGTACCCGTGCAGCCGCAGCAGTGACGCGCGCACCGCGTCGGTCAGTACGTCGGCGAAGCGTTCCCGCAGGATCCCGTGCCGGGTCAGCGGTTGGTACGGCTCGGGCGCGGTTCCGGCACGCAACTGGGCGGCGATGTCGTGATGGCAGCACGGCGCGGCGAGCACCCAGCGCGCGCCCCAACCGACCGCGCGGGCGAGTGCCTCGTCGGTGGCCGTGTCACAGGCGTGCAGCGCGAGCACCACGTCTGCTCCATCCACTTCGGACTCCAGGATGGTTCCCGCCACGAAATCGACATGGTCTGACCAGCCGAGGCGTTCGGCCAACGCGGCGTTGCGTGCGCGCTGGTCGGAGCGAACGTCCACCCCCGTGAGCCGGACGTCGATCCCACGGGCGGACAGGTACCGGTACGCCGCGAAGGTGAGGTAGGCGTTTCCGCAGCCGAGGTCGACCACGCGCAGCGGCTGCGGCAACTCATCGTCGGCGAGCGTCGCCGCGAGAGCCCGCAGGAACGCGTCGACCTGCCGGCGTTTGGCGGCGTTGCCACCGATCACGTCGAACAGCGGGTCGCCCGGGTCGAGCAGGTGGGACGCCGGGCGGTCATGCGCTGCTGCGGTCGAGCCGACGGCAGCCGGGGCCGTCGTCCCGGGACCGGCGACCGGCGCCGCCCGGTGCACCTGCGCCTCGCCGCGCTTGGTGACCCGTAGTTGCAGTACGCCGTCGGTGCTCTCCACGTACCAGTTGCCGAACGGCTCAGCCAGCAGCCTGTCGATCACCTCCTCGGCCGCCCCGCCCCAGGCCACGTTGCGGGTGTACGGGCGGACCCCGTCATCGGAGATGACCTGAAGTTGGGAGCCGGCCTTCAACGAGACGGGGCGTAGCTCCACCCGCTGCCAGCGCGGTTGGGCTCCTCTGCGACGACCGGCGGCGACGGCGCGCACCAGCCGGTTCGGGTCCAGCAGCAGGTGACGTACGTCGGTCAGAGCTGCGTCCAAGGATTCCGGCACCCCTTCAGCCTGCCATCACGTCCGTCGCCCCCTTTCATAGCGGTCATCGCTATGACCCGGGACGGATTTAGCGGTCAAATGTGCTATTTAGGAAAAACACCGCTTTTATCCACTTTCATTCGTCCTGAGAAAGCCGAGTTGCCCGTCCCCTGGAGGGCGACGTCATCGACGGGGTCAGCCGGCGAGCCCCAGGGCGAACGGGAGCACACCCGGCGCCCCGGCCCGCCTCAGCAGCCGGGCGACGAGGGCTGTCGTCCAACCCGTGTCGATCAGATCGTCGACCAGCAGCACGGGGCCGTCGAGCGCGCCCAGTCTGCCGGCCAGATCGTCGGG
>JAOPWA010000635.1 GCA_025965915.1 Dactylosporangium sp.
CGTACGTGATCGCGGCGCTGAGCCGGCTGCGCACCCGCCCGATGCGGGTACGGATCCGGCTGGACGGTGGCGCACCGATCCGCCGCCGCGCCCGTACCGTCCTCGTCGGCAACGTCGGCCGGCTTCAGGGCGGCATAACGCTGCTACCGGACGCCGAGCCCGACGACGGCTGCCTCGACGTCGCCGTGCTGACGCCGCACAACCTGCGCCACTGGCTCGTACTGGCGTGGGGAGTGCTCCGCCGCAGGCGCGACGTCGCGCGGATGGAGACGTACCGTGCGCGACGCGTCGAGATCACCAGCGACCGCGCGCAGCCCCGGCAGCTCGACGGTGACGTGATCGAGCCCAACCGATCACTGGCGGTGACGGTTCGACCCCGGGCCCTGTGCCTGTGCGTACCCGAAGAACCGCCCGAGAGCGGGGTCGGCTGACACTCTGCCCTTGCGCGAGCCGGTCCTTTCACAGATCTTGGAGCAATGCACATGATTTGATCCGCGTGCGTTTCTCCAAGATCTGTGAGGGGATGACGGTCATCCGGGGAGGCCGGTCGCAACGCCATGCGCAATAGTGCGTACAGACACGGCGTGCCGTTGAGGGCAAGCTGGTGACCACAGTTAGCGGAGTCCACCGATCCGGGAGGTCGTGGGTGAGCGAGCGAAGCGCGAGGCTCAACGCGATGGAGTCTCACGACGCCGGCCGGCGTCGTACCGCCGGATCCGGCGAGGCAGCGCCGTGAGCGTCGTGCTGCGTTACGGCGCCCGCAGCGACCGGGGCACCGTCCGCCCGGCCAATCAGGACTCGGCGTTCGCGGGTCCGCGACTGCTGGTCATCGCCGACGGCATGGGGGGCATGGCGGCCGGCGATCTGGCCAGCCGCCTCACCATCGCCGCGGTCGCGCCGCTGGATCGCCTCGCGACGGCGCGGGCCCTGGAAGACCCGACCGACACGCTCGTCAACAGCCTGCAAGCCGCGGCCGAGGACGCCAACCGGCTGATCCGCGACGAGGTCGCGGCCAACCCGGCGCTGGACGGGATGGGGACCACCCTGACCGCCGTTCTGCTGGCCGGCGGCAGGATCAGCATGGTGCACGTCGGTGACTCCCGGGCGTACCGGCTACGCGACGGCGAGTTGCAGCAGGTGACCAAGGACGACACGTACGTGCAGATGCTCCTCGACGAGGGGGCCATCGGACCCGCCGAGGCGGCCGCGCATCCGCACCGCTCCGTGGTGACCCGGGCACTGCAGGGCCGGCATGTCGAAGCCCGGTACTCGGTCCGCCCCGCGGTGGTGGGCGACCGGTACCTGCTGTGCAGTGACGGGCTGTCCGAAGCCGTCGCGGCGGAGTCCATCGCCGCGACGCTGAGCGCGTACCCGGATCCGCAGGACTGCGCCGACCAGCTCGTCGCCCTGGCGCTCTACCAGGGCGCAACCGACAACGTCACCGTCATCGTCGGTGACGTGACCGAAGGCGAGGCCGGCGCCGAGCAGCCGAGCGTTCTGGGCGCGGCGGCCGACCGCGAACCGGCTATGGACGGCCAGGGTCCTCCTACCGGCTCCTAGAACCTGCTGCCCCGCCGCGAACCTTCCATGATCAGGGAGAAGTTCGGGGCGCTATAGCACCGCTAACTCTCCCTGATCATGCTGAAGGCGAGCATGGTCAGAGGTCGCGCAGGACGGTGATCGCCGGGCGACGGGCGGCCGTGATGGTCGCGACGCCGGCTGCGACGAGGCACGCCACCCCGAGTACGGCCGCGCCGAGCAGGTACGACCACGGCACGGTGAGGCGGTCGGGCGGCGGATCGAACACCCCCGTCAGGATCGCCACGAGCATCTGGGACAGCACCGTCCCGATGATGGCGCCCAGGACCAGACCGGCCACGCCGACGACGGCGACCTCGGCCCACACCAGGTTCGCCAATTGACGCGACTTCGCGCCCAGCGCGCTGGCGAGCGCGAAGGTACGCCGGCGTTCGGCGAACCCGAGTACCACCAGCAATCCTGCCGTCGCCGCGATCAGGGCGAGGGCGAACCCGAGTTCGACGCGGGCCAGCGTGGACAGGTCGACCGCCGACAAGCTCGATCCGACAACCCGGCGGGTGGACTCGATGTCGGTGATGCTGGCGGTGCTGCCCAACTTCGCCCGCAGCCGCGCGGCCACATCCGCCGGGTGCGCTCCCGCCGCCGTCTTCACCAGGAGCGTGGACGGGGCGTCGCCGACCTGCTGGGAAAGGTACCCGGCGTTCGCGATCAGGAAGCTGTCCTTCGGCGCGGTCGGGAACTCCTTCGCCACACCCGCGTAGTGGAACTCGACGGTGACCGGCTGCCCGGTCCGTGCGCCGGGCAGCCGCAGCCGGAGGGTGTCGCCCAGGGTGAGTTGAAAGTCCTTGGCGGTTTCGGCGCTGACCAGGACGGCGTCGGGGCGCTGCGCCAACCGGTGGAGATTGTCCCGAGCGGTACCGCCGGCGAAGTACGCGTCCTGCAGGGTGACGTGGTCGGCGATCTTGTCGGCGCGGATCCCGTACATGTCCTGAATATCGGACCCGACGTAGGCGAACCGGTGCACCATCGGCTCGACCGAGGCGACCCCCGGCACGCCGGCGACGGAAGCCGAGGCCGCGGCCGGCTGGGTGACCGTCACGTCCGCGCCGTTGGTCAACTGGGCGTCGGCCTCCGCCTGGTGGCGGTACGTCGCCGCGAAGACCGCCGTGGACGCGGCGAACGCCCCGGCCAGGGCGACGAACACGACGGTACGGGCGGCCTGCCGGTGTCCCCGGGCCAGCGTCGCGGCGGCGGTGCCCGACAGCACCCCGGCAATGGGGCGCAGCAGCCACGCGGTCAGCCGCCGGCCACGCGTGAGCAGCAGGTACGCCAGCCGCCAGGCCAACAGCGCACCACCGGCCCACAGCAGCGCCGGACCGAGGAACGCCCAGTAGTTGACCGAGATCGTCGGTACGCCCTCCGGTGCGAGGACCAACTGGTAGCCGTTGCTCCTGGTGGCCCACAGGATCGCGGCACTGCCGAGCAGCAGAATCACGTCCAGGCCGTACCGCGTCCACGCTGGCGAGCGACGGGTACGTCCCACCTCCTGCCGGGCACCGGCGACCGTCGTCACCGACAGGTCCCGGTAGGCCGGCACCACCACGGTCAGGACCGCGATGACGAGCCCGAGCAGCGCGGCAGTGCCGGCCCAGCCGGCTATGGTCGCCACCCCGGCGCTACCCAGGGCCGTACCGAAGCCGAAACGCGCGATGCCGGCCGCGACGACCAGACCGACCACGGATCCGGCGACCCCGACGACGGCCGCTTCGGCGGCCGCGAGGCGCAGCAGGTGCCTGGCCGAGGCGCCGCGGGCCCGCAGCAACGCCTGCTCGCGGCGGCGGCGCACCGCACCGGAGGCGGTGATGGCGGAGGTCAGCAGCGCGGCGACGACGGCGCCAGGTAGGCCGAGGAACAGGAACAGCACGTCGGCGTAGCGGGCGTCGGAGCGGGCCGAGGACAGCACCGCACCGAGGTTGTCGCCGACGAGCCCGCCACCGGTGAGGTTCACCTCGAGGTGGTGGGCGCTACCGACGACCTGCGTGTACGCGGCCGCCGGGTCCGCCGGCAGATCGTGGCGGATCCGCGCGTGTACCTGTGTGTGGACCAGGTCGGGCCGCTGCGCCGCCAGGGGGTCGAAGAGCGCGTGCCACTCGCCGGCCGGAAGTAGCAGCACGTTGTCCGGTGGGGCCTGCGGCTGCGCGCCGGCCGGCGCGCCGACCTTCTGGAACAGCGAGTCCATCGCGGTCAGGTCGACGACGCCGTCGACGGTGACGGTCGCGTCGGGCAGGCCGGCACGGTGGATGGTGACCCGACTGCCGGGTACGGCGTGCAGGTTGGACGCGGTCTGCTGGGCGAGGAGGACGCCGCGGGTCGCGCCCGACAACGGGCGCAGCTCACCCGGGTACGTGTTGGCGTACCCGTCCGGTAGCCCGAGTACCTGCGCCGCCCCGGTGGTCTGTGCGCTGCCGTCCGCGGTGGACGCCAGCGCGGTGCTCGTCGCGTACCCGACGGGAAGTGCCGTGACCACGTGGGGGTCGGCGCGAACCGCGGCCTCGACCGCCGCCGGGTCGGCGCCCGGCTGCGCCTCGACCTGCCAGTCGACCGCCACCCGTTGGATCGAGCGCTGGGTCATGGTGGCCTTCGCCGTGGCGAGGAAGACGCCGAGCGACGCCAGCAGCGCCACGGCGATCGCGATGCCGCCCGCGATGGCGGCGAGCCGGGCGGCCCGGTGCCGGACCAGCCCCGCGATCCAGCCGAACATCAGCATGCCTGCTTCTCCCGAATCCGTCCGTCGTCCATGATCCAGCGCTCCGGCAGCCGGTCGGCCACCCGAGCGTCGTGGGTGGCGATGACCAGGCCGGCGCCGAGCGCGTCGGCCGTATCGATCAACAGGCTCACCACCTCGTCACGGTGAGCGGCGTCGAGCTGACCGGTCGGCTCGTCCGCGAGGATCAGCCGGGGCCCGCTCGCCAGTACCCGCGCCACGGCGACCCGCTGCGCCTGCCCGCCGGAGAGTTCCTCGGGGAGCTTGCCGGCGAGGTCGGCGATACCGGCTCGCCGCAGGGCGTCCGACGCCATGGAGCGCGATTCGGCGGGGCTGGAGCCGGCGAGCAGCAGCGGCAGCGCGACGTTCTCGGTGACATCGAGCGGCGCGAGCAGGCTCGGGCCCTGGAAGACCACCCCGACCACGCCGGGGCGCCCGGACGGGCTGCCTCCCAGGCCGGGCCAGGACAGCTCGCCCGCCGTAGGCCGGTCCAGACCGGCGAGCATGTGCAGGAGGGTCGACTTACCGGATCCGGAGCGCCCGGTCAGGGCGAGCCGGCTGGTGGACCGCACCGCGCAGTCGACCTGATGCACGGCGACCACGGCGGCCGGCCCCTGCCCGTACGTGCGGCTCAGCCCGCTGCCGCGGACCAGGTCCTCGGTCATGCGGCCACCCGCCCGTCGACCAGTTCGACACAGCGGTCGGCGGTCGACGTCACGGCCGCGCTGTGCGAGGCGACGAGGACGGCGGTGCCGGCGCGGGCCCGATCGCGCAGCAGCGCGAGCACGCTCACCTCGGTGGTGTCGTCGAGCTCGCCGGTCGGCTCGTCGGCCAGCAGTACGGCCGGTTCGGCGGCCAGCGCGACCGCCAGCCCGGCGCGGGCGGCCTCGCCGCCGGACAGCGTGCTCACGACCGCGCGGGCCCGGGCGGTCATCCCCAGGTCGGCCAGCAGCCGGTCGCGGTAGGACCGGTCGACGCGGCCGGCGAGCCGCTGGACCAGGTCGATGTTCTGGGCGACCGTCAGGTGCGCGATCAGGTTGTCGGACTGGAACAGCATTCCGATGCCACGCGCCCGCATCGCCGCGCGTTCCGGCTCCGGGCGGTGGCTGAGCCGGACGCCGCCGATCCGCACCTGGCCGCCGTCGGGCTCGTCGAGGCCGGCGAGGCACGCCAGCAGCGTCGACTTGCCCGACCCGGACGGACCCACCACGGCGACCAGTTCACCGGCCTCCACCCGTACGCTCACGCCGCGCAGCGCCAGGGTCTCCTCCTCGCCGGCCCGGTAGAACCGGTACAGCTCGATCGCCTCGATGGCAGCAGCCGTCATGGGAGCCGCCTCATCCCAGCCACGTGAACGAGTCGGTCACCGTACGCCAGGGGTCCACGTTGTCGGCCTTGACCGGACCGGTCAGGGTCACGATCACCTCGGTGCCGCCCTTCCAGAACTCGTACCGCTCGACGGCGTCCGGGACGACCTTGCTGGTGACCGGGTCGACCGGGCTGTCGGCCTTGTACGTGATCAGCACGGCGTCACCGGCCTTGCGCTTGACCGTCTCGACCTTCTGCAGCGAGAAGCGTTGGGAGGCGGACTGGATCGCCGGGACCTCGGTGGCCTTGGCCGAGGCGACGGTCGGCGCAGAGGCGGCGGACACCGTCTCCACCCGTACCGTGTTCAGCTTGTCGGTGAAACTGACCGCGGCGCCGGAGGTCGTCCGGGCCCAGCCTTCGGGCACCTTGATCTCGTACTGGCCGCTGGCCGGGCGGTACGCCACGTAGGCCGTGTTGTCGGCGATGTCGCCGACCGGATTGGTCTCCTGGACACCCGGGGAAGCGCCCGTCGAGGCGCCGGTCGAGGAGTTGCTGGACCCGGACGAGCCGCAGCCGGCCAGGCCAGCGGCCAGCACGGCGGAGGCGACGACGGCGGAGGCGCGACGCGTAAGCATGGGTCAACGCTACGAACCGCCGGGTTAGCGGCGGCTCCGCTGCGGGTTAGCGCCGCGCTTACCTTTCACCGGGCACGATAGGCGGGTGAGGACAAACAGCCGGTCGCTGCGCGGGCGCGTACTGACCTCGATCGTGGGTGTGACGGCGCTGGCCGTCCTGCTGTTCGCCGTGCCGCTGGGGTACGCGCTCGCCGACGGCTACCACAACGAGGCGGTGACCACCCTGCAGCAGAACGCCACGAGAGTCGCGGCGACCGTCTCCGACTCCTTCGGTACCGACGGCAGCACGGCGACGCTGCCCGCCGACC
Source organism: Dactylosporangium sp. (assembly GCA_025965915.1). GTDB lineage: Bacteria > Actinomycetota > Actinomycetes > Mycobacteriales > Micromonosporaceae > Planosporangium. Next base: position 6,555 of record JAOPWA010000635.1, read on the forward strand.
TGCCCCGGTCGATGACGGTCGGGGTTTACCGCACCGACGGCGCCCGGATCGCACACGGCGGACCCGACCGGTCGACGCTCGCGGCCGCGGTGGTCGACGGGCACCTGCACGACGGCGTCGAGAACTCCGCACTCGTGGTGGCCGCACCCGTACCCTCCGACGGCGGCGTGACCCTCGCCGTCCGGGTGGCGCAGCCGTACGCCGACCTGCGTCTGCGTACGTTGCGCGCCTGGGTGTTGATGGCCGGGCTCGGCATGCTCGTCGTCGGGCTCGCCGCTGTGCTGGCGCGGCGGCAGGCCGGCCAGATCGCCCGTCCCCTGGAGCAGCTCACCAACAGCGCCCGGGCGCTGGGCGACGGGGACTTCACGATCCGCGCCAGCCACTCGGGCGTCGAGGAGGCCGACGCCGCGGGGGTGGCCCTGGAGGCGACGGCCCGGCGCCTGGGTCACCTCCTGGAGCGCGAGCGGGCGTTCAGCGCGGACGTGTCGCATCAACTACGTACGCCGCTGACGGCACTCCTTCTGGGTCTGGAATCCGCGCTGAGCCGCCCGGACCCCGATCGACAGGATCTTCGGGCCGCGGCGGAGCGCGCGCTGGGCCGCGCCGAGCACCTGCGCGACACCGTCGACGACCTCCTCGGGCTGGCTCGCGACACGCACCCCGCGGGTGGACCGCTCGACATCCCGGGGCTCCTCTCCGACCTGCGGACACGGTGGCACGCCACGTTCGCGGCCAAGGGCCGGCGGCTGACCCTGCCGGCTGCCGTTCCCGACCTGCCGGCGGTCGCCGCCAACTCCGCGGCGGTCCGGCAGATTCTCGACGTACTGCTGTCGAACGCGCTCGCGCACGGCGCCGGTACGGCCAGCGTGGCGGTGGTGGACGTCGGTACCGGAGTCTCGATCGAGGTCGGCGACGAGGGGCCAGGGTTGCACGGTGACCCTGAGCGCGCGTTCGTCCGGCGCGGAAACGCCTCCGACTCCGGCAACGGCTACGACGGCTCGAACGGGGACTCCGGCAACGGCGACGGATCCGACGACTCCGGCGGCAACCCTGGACGGCACGGCATCGGTCTGGCCCTGGCGCGTACCCTCGCCGAAGCCGAAGGCGGACGGTTGGTGGTGCGGCGCGCGGCGCCCAACCCCGTCTTCAGCCTCCTGCTACCGCTGCCGGTGATGCCTCGTACCGGTAGCCCCGCCCGCGCAGCGTCGTGATCCGGGCCGGGTCCTCGCCCAGCTCCGCGAGCTTGCGCCGGAGCACGCTGACGTGGACATCGAGCGTCTTGGTCGGCCCGAACCAGTTCTCGTCCCACACCTGGGCCATCAGATCCTCGCGGGTCACGACCTCACCGGCCCGACCCGCAAGGGCGACGAGGAGGTCGAACTCCTTCGGCCGCAGCGCCAACTCCTGACCACCGACCGTCACCCGGCGCGCTCCCACGTCCACGTGCAGCCGTCCAACCGTGACGGCGCCGACACCGGCACCCGTACCCGACTGCCGCCGCAGGTGGGCGCGCAGCCGAGCCAGCAGTTCGGTCAGGCGGAAGGGCTTGGTCAGGTAGTCGTCCGCGCCTGCGTCCAGTGCCATCACGACGTCGAGCTCCTCGGTACGCGCGGTGAGCACGACGATGACCGAGCCAGCCACGCTCGCCCGCAGTCGCCGGCACAGCACGACGCCGTCCAGGTCGGGCAGGCCGAGATCGAGCAGGACCAGGTCGGGTGGCCGATCTTCGGCCATCTCCAGGGCGGCAGCGCCCGTTGTCGCGAGCGTCGTCGCATAACCGTGCCCGACCAGCGCCTGTACCAGCTCCTGGCCGATGTCCGGGTCGTCTTCGACCACCAGCACGGATGGGCCACCCACGCCGCGATCTTAATGTGCGCGCCGACCGCGATCCGCGCACGGGTGAGTCAGCGATTGTCACAATCGCGAGCTAGCGTCAATGCGTGACAGAAACGGTTGTGCCCAGCCCACCATCCGATCTGCCGCGCACGCTCGGCGAGTTGCGTGCGAGCGGCCACCGGTACCGCACTGTCAAGCAGGAGCTTCGCGACAACCTGATCGCCCGGCTGCGCGACGGCGTCCCGAGGTTCCCCGGCGTCGTCGGCTACGAGGACACGGTGCTGCCCGAACTCGAGCGCGCCCTGCTCGCCGGCCATGACCTCGTGCTGCTCGGCGAGCGCGGGCAGGGCAAGACCCGGGTGATGCGCTCGCTGGTCGAGCTGCTGGACGAGTGGACGCCGGTCATCCACGGCTCGGAGCTCAACGAGCACCCGTTCTCTCCGGTAACCCCGGGATCGGTCCGGCAGGTGGCCGAGGCCGGCGACGAGCTGCCGATCAGATGGCTGCACCGATCCATGCGCTACGGCGAGAAGCTCGCCACTCCCGACACCAGCGTCGGCGACCTGATCGGGGACGTCGATCCGATCCGGGTGGCCCAGGGCCGCACGCTCGGTGACCCGGAGACGATCCACTTCGGCCTCGTACCGCGTACCAACCGGGGTATCTTCGCCATCAACGAGCTGCCCGACCTGGCCGAGCGCATCCAGGTGTCGCTGCTGAACGTGCTGGAGGAGCGGGACATCCAGATCCGGGGGTACCAGCTGCGCCTGCCGCTGGATCTCCTGCTGGTCGCCAGCGCCAACCCCGAGGACTACACCAACCGGGGCCGGATCATCACGCCACTCAAGGACCGGTTCGGCGCCGAGATCCGCACCCACTACCCGCTCGACCTCGACCTGGAGCTCGACCTGATCCAGCAGGAGGCCCAGCTCGTCGCCACCGTGCCCGGGCACGTCCTGGAGGTCCTCGCCCGGTTCACCCGCGCGGTCCGCGAGTCGCCGTCGGTCGACGCCCGCTCGGGCGTCTCAGCCCGGTTCGCGATCGCCGCGGCCGAGACCGTCTCCGCTTCGGCGCTGCGCCGCGCCGGTCTGCTGGGTGAGAGTGAGCCGGTCGCCCGCATCTGCGACACCATCTCGGTCACCAGCACCCTGCGGGGCAAGGTCGAGTTCGAAAGCGGCGAGGAGGGTCGCGAGGTCGAGATCCTCGCCCACCTGCTGCGCACCGCGACCGCCGAGACGTTCCACGCCCGCCTGGCCGGGCTCGACCTGTCGGGCTTCACCAACCTGGTCGCCGAGGGCGAGGTCATCGAGACGGGCGAGCTCGTCAGCGCCGATGAGCTGCTGCGCCAGGTCGGCACCGTGCCGGGCCTGGCGAAGGTGCTGGACCCGCTCGGCCTCGGTGACGCGCCGAGCCGTGGCGAAGCGGCGGCAGGCGTCGAGTTCGTCCTGGAGGGGCTGCACCTGACTCGCCGGCTGTCGAAAGATCTCAAAGACGACGGCCGGACCGTGTACGGGATCTGATCATGACAACCAACCGGTTCCGGTACGGGGCATGGCGCGGTGGGCCCGACCCCCTCGCGCCGCCCTACGACGTACGCGCCGCCGTCGACGCGGTCGGCAACGAGGTACTGGCCGGCGGTAGCCTGCGCGAGGCCCTGCGCGAACTGCTGCGTCGGGGCCCGCAGGGTGGGCGCGGCCTGGACGACCTGGCCGCCCGGGCGCGCCGGCTGCGCCGCGAGGCACTGCGCCGTGGCAACCTCGACGGCGCCGTCACCCGGGCGCAGGCGCTGCTCGACCAGGCGCTCGCGGCCGAGCATGACGAGCTGGGGCGCCGTGATGACGACGAGGCCCGGTTCGCCGAGTCGATGCTCGACAACCTGCCCCGGTCCACCGCCCGGGCGGTCGAGGAGCTGTCGGAGTACCAGTGGGCCAGCGACGAGGCGCGGCAGGCGTACCAGCAGATTTTGGAGGGGCTGCGCCGCGACGTGCTCGAACAGCGGTTCGCGGGGATGCGCGACGCGCTGCGGGGCGCCTCCGACCCGGAGGTCAACCGCCGACTCAAGCAGATGATGGGTGACCTCAACGACCTGCTGGCCCGGCGCGCCCGCGGCGAGGACACCGCCGACGCGTTCACCGAGTTCATGGCGCGGCACGGCGAGTTCTTCCCGGAGAACCCGCAGTCCGTCGACGAGCTGGTCGACGAGCTCGCCCGGCGGGCCGCGGCCGGCGAGCGGCTGATGCGGTCGCTGTCGCCGCAGCAGCGCGAGGAGCTGGGACAGCTGATGGCACAGGCGCTCGGCGACGCCGATCTGGCCGCCGAGATGGCGGCGCTCACCGGCAACCTCCGGGCCCTGCGCCCGGACCTCCCGTGGGGACGCCGCGAACAGGTGCGCGGCTCCCAGGACCTCGGGTACGGCGAAGCAGCGGGCGCGCTGGAGGAGATCGCCGACCTCGACGACCTGCTCGACCAGCTCGGTCAGGAGCACCCGGGCGCGACGCTCGACGACGTCGACGTGGAGGCCGTCGAGCGGAGCCTCGGCCGCGGTGCCGCCGATGACGTACGCCGGTTGCAGGAGCTCGAACGGGAGCTGCGCCGCCAGGGCTGGGTGACCCGCGGCGCGGACGGGCTCACCCTCAGCCCGTCGGCGCTGCGCCGGCTCGGCGGGAGCGCTCTGCGTACGGTCTTCTCGCAGCTCGAAAGTGGCCGGCGCGGGCAGCACGACCTCCGCTCCGCCGGCGCCGCGGGTGAGATCACCGGAGCCTCGAGGCATTGGGAGTACGGCGACGAGCAGCCCATCGACGTGGTTCGTACGGTCGCCAACGCGGTCCGGCGCGGCGGAGCGTCGACCCCGGTGGCCCTCGCCGTAGACGACTTCGAGATCGTCGAGACCGAACGGCGGGCCTCGGCGGCGGTCGCGCTCTGCGTCGATCTGTCCTTTTCGATGATCTCCGAGGGGCGCTGGGGGCCGATGAAGCAGACGGCGCTCGCGCTGTCACACCTCGTGGCCACCCGCTTCCCGCAGGACGCGCTGCAGATCATCGGCTTCGGCCGGTACGCCATGCAGTTGTCCCAGGCCGAACTCGCCGCCATCGAGCCGGACATGGTCCAGGGCACCAACCTGCAGCACGCGCTACGGCTCGCCGGTCGACACCTGCGTCGCCACCCCGGCTCCGAGCCCGTCGTCCTGGTCGTCACCGACGGCGAACCCACCGCCCACCTGCTAGACGACGGCGAGGCGGTGTTCTCCTGGCCGCCGATGCACGAGACGGTGTACGCCACTGTGTCCGAAGTGGACAACCTGGCCCGGTACGGGGCGACGCTCAACCTGTTCATGCTCGGCGAGGATCCGGGCCTGCGTCGTTTCGTCGACGCGGTGGCAAGACGAAGCGGCGGCCGGGTGTTCACACCCGACGCGCAGGACCTCGGTCGGTACGTCGTCAGCGACTACATCCGCGCCCGCCGGGGCCGTCGGGGCCGGTAAGCGGTCACGGTTGCAGCCAACGGCGCACCTTGGGCCGCCCGGCCCGCCGGCGGGCGCCGTCCACCCGGTCGAGCCGGCGTTGGTCGACATCGTGCTGGCGGGCGTGCAGCAGCCCGTACGTGAAGGCGTTCTCGCCGTCCAGGTACGCGCGCATGCCGTACTCGCGCAGCAGTTCGCCGGTGACGATGGCGTCCTGATGTGCGCCGAGCAGGTCCTGCAGGGCGGTGAGCCGCTTGGACAGGCGACGCGCCGGCTTACCGGCCCGCGGTGCGATCGCCTCGGTCGCGTAGCGGGCCCGCTTGTACGCTTTGCGCGCGTCGTGCAGATGACTGTCACGGTTGGCGTCGGCACTGTCCGCTCGGGTGGCATCGTCCAGGCGCCGGTCGGCGCGCCGTAGGGCCTTGTAGGTCAACCGCCGCAGTCGTTTCCCGGTTACCGTGGCCGACGGCTCTGAGTCTACGAATCCATCGAGGACATCCAGGAGTTCGGCGTACCGGGGACCGTCGAGCGCCTCGGTCAGACGTACGCGCGCCTCGGCCGTACTCGTGGCCAGTCGTCCGTGGATACGGGCGGCGACCGGGCCGACGACCAGGTCGGCAGGCTCAGCGGCGACCGCCCGGCCCAACCGTACGGCCATCACGTCGCCGTCACGGACCTCGCCGAGCGCCTGGCCCAGCCACTTCAGTTCGTCGCGCAGCGGTTCACCGCGGTCCGCATCGAGCACGGGACGGAAGGTGTGCAGGGTATTGCGCAGCCGGCGGGTGGCGACCCGCATCGCATGGACGGCGTCGGGCTCGCCGCGGCGTACCCCCGGGTCGTTATGCACGATCGCGTCGCGCTGCTCGCGCAGGTACGCGTTGAGCATCTGCCCTTCGACGTCGACGCCACCTGACGGTTTCCCGGCCGGGTAGCGGTCGGCCAGCGCACGGGCCAACTTCGAGGGCACACTCGCGGGTCGGGCGCCGGCGGCACAAAGCACCTCGTCGACAGCGTCGAGGACCCGCCGTGGACCGTCGACAAGTTCGACCTCCAACTCGCGCCACTGCTGTACCAGGGCCTTTTCGCCGGTCGCCTCGCTCGACACCACGTCGTCGGCGATGAGCGCGAGCACGGTACCGTCGGCGGCGCGCAGCGGATGCTCGATGCGACGGGTACGGATCCGCGCCACCGGCGCCAGCCGTTCCCCCCGGCTGAGGGCCCGGATCTGTTCCATCAGAGCGGGCGGCACCTCGTCACCGTGACCGTCGAGGGGTACCTGGGTCTCGGTCCGGTTCCCGTTGCTGGCGGGTCGCTTGAGGTGCCAGCCCGCGTCGTGGCCGCCGCTGCGCTGACGCAGCGTCACCTCGTGGCCCGTGAGCCGTAGATCCGGAGTGTCGTAGTAGACCGCGTCCAGCCGGTGCTCGGCCGGTTCGTCGACAGCCGCCACGCCACGCACCCGGGTCAGGTCGGGCACGGCAAAGTCGACGGGTACTTCGTACTTGCGCTCGACCTCGGTTTTCGTCGCCATGCGCCGGGCGTACCCGCCGAAGGGCCGGCGCTAACGAGACGGGCCGGGCGCGGTCTCAGGCAAAACGGCGGCGTCGCCCGGCTCGACACGCTGCAACACATTCTCGACACTCCGAACCCGCCCGCTCCCGAGGAGACGACATGAAGTCCACCCCCGCCGGCTTCCCAACTGCTCGACCTCGTCCCCGACCGGCGCATCGTCTGACGCTGGGGCTTCATCGGCCCGGACCGCGAGGCAGGACCCGTCTTCGACTCCCTGCTCACCGTCACCCCGGCCGAGACGCCGGACGGCGGAACCCGGGTCATCCTGCTGCACGAACAACTCGACGCCCTCGCCACGGCGCTCCCCGACGTCGCCGAACAGGTCGGCGGCGGCTGGGACTCCGTCCTCGACCGGCTGACCGTGGCGGTGAAGGAATGACACCCGATCTGGCCCCCGCCAGCAGCATCGTCGCTGAGCTGATCCGGGGCACCCACGACGAGCAACTCGCCGCGCCGACCCCCTGCGGTGGCATCACCGTCGGCGAACTGCTCGACCACCTCGACAGCCTCTGCGTCGCATTCACCGCAGCCGCCACAAAGACACCCCGCGCCGACGGCCGCCGCGCTCCCATCCCCGACGGATCCCGACTGGGCAACGACTGGCGCCAGCGCCTGCTCACCCGACTCGACGAACTCACCCATGCTTGGCAACCGGCCTCGGCGTGGACCGGAACCGCCCAGGCAGGCGGCAACACCCTCCCCGCCCAGGTTGCCGGCGCCGCCGCCCTCAACGAGGCGTCGTCGCACAGCACCCACACGGCAGCGCCGGACTGTTCGGACCAACCGGTACCCGTACCCGGCAATGCGGCGCTGCTCGACCGGCTGATCGGGCTCACCGGCCGCGACCCGTCGTGGCAACCGACCCCGCTGACGAACCGTCCTCCGCAGTTCGACGACGGGCTTCGGTAGCTCGGCGCAAGACCGGGGCGATGTCCGCGACCGCATCGAGTGTCCCGGAGGCGACTGCCATGACAAGTTCGTAGGCGGCATCGTTGGTCAGGGTGAGCCGCCGGCCATTGACGCCGTAGAAAGCGATGAGCCCAGCCAGCGCCAACCGCTTGTTCCCGTCGATGAGGGCATGATTGCGGGCCAGCGAGTGCAGCAACGCGGCGCCCTTCTCGTCCACAGTGGAGTAGGCGTCCCGATCGAAGACCGTCGTTTGTGGTCTGGCGAGAGCCGATTCGAGGAGACCAAAGTCTCGAACCTTGACATCGGCACCGAGGACCCGCTCGGCAACATGCAGCAGCTCGGGCAGCGTCAGGTAGATCATTCGCCCAGACGCCGTAGAGCCTCCGTGTATCGCGGGATCTCCTGGTCCAAAACCTCATCGAGTAGTTCGGCGCGACTGTACTGTTCGACGTATTCGCGGATGGCCTGGCGCGCGACGTCCTGCATCGAGCGCCGCTCCAAATCCGCGCGGCGGCGCAGTGCTTCGGCTTCGTCGTCGGTCAGTCGCAGCGTCATCGGCATGGCCACGATGATACCGCATTTGATACCACACTGTCGGGATCTGGGTAACCGATCGATCACCCGGCGCTGGCCCCTGGGCTGCGTTCACCGGCCGGGAGCAAAGAGCGGTTCGCATGGAAGATCATCGTGGGCCGGAGGCATCACCAAGCGAACCATGCCGCCACGATCGCCGGAGACCTGCTGCCAGTACATACCGCCCTGACGCGGGTGTCGAGGAGCAGCCGGTGAGGCGACCACCGGCACCGTCAATGTCTAGAGATCACCCGGATCTCGCAGCGCGGGCCGCGGGCCTTAGCGATCCTGCCGTCGCCGGTAACCAGCGGACATTCGAGGGTCTCCGCCGCGGCTACATACGCGGCGTCGTACGCGGTGAGGTTGCCGCGCAATTGCCAGATGCGATCGACCAGTTGAGAGATATCCACCTCGTCGACCACAAGTTCCGACAGCGCAGCGACCGCCTCATTCGCGCGGGTAAGTCCGAGCTTGCCCCCGAGCGTCTTGCCTCGGATCACCGATACGACTTCGACGAGCAAATGGGCCGGCGCGGCCCAATGCGGATCAGCTGCGAGAGCGGCGCGCGCCGCTGCGCCCATCGGTCCATCGTCGAGGAGGGCGTCCGCGAGCACGGAGGCGTCGACGACGATCACACCACGTTGCCCAACCCACGCTGCGCCCGCTGCTCGGCCAGTTCTGCCGCGGTCTCACCGGGTAGCGACTGGGTTCCATCGGAGCGACCGGCAAACCGATCGAGGACAGCGGTATTGCGCAGCCGACGAGCCTGCGTCTCGACCAGCTCCAATAGGTACGCCTGCAGCGACTGGCCCCGTGCCTTCGCCTGGATCACCAGCGCGTCGCGGACGTCCTCTGGCACATCACGGATCTGGATAGCCACCATACATGCATTATGCATGCGCGAAGCGTTGGAGCGCCAGGGCGCCAGCCGAAGGCAGTTCGCATGGCAGGAACGCCCACTGGTCCTCGTATGGCTCGAGCGTGGCGAGATCGAGGAACACCGTCAGCCCATCCTTGCGGCGCCGGCCTTGCAACGGCGCGGCGATCAGGTTGCCGAAGCCGCCCTCGGGCAGCACGTCCTGATTCGGTTTAGGAACCGGCTTGCGATCAAGTCCCGGCATCAGCCCTCACCTGCGTGTACGCACCAACGCGTCACGCCCTACGACTTGA
>JAOPWA010000643.1 GCA_025965915.1 Dactylosporangium sp.
CTCGGCAACTTCCCGCAGGCCTTCACCCATCTTGGATTGATCAGCGCCGCGTTCACCCTCGACCACGCCCTCGGCTGAGGACCGGGAGGGCCGCTGCGGCCTGACCTGATCACCCTCGAGTTCGATCAGCTCGCCACGCTCCCGCGTTGGATCGTGGCAGGTCGGGCCTCGTACCCGTCGCCAGGCGCTCCACCGTCCGCCATGCGGCCCGACGAGTGCCCGATCGCGGGTGACCCACGCGTCGCGAGCCGCACGAAGCCGGCGCAGGCCGCGCCGACCGCCACGCCGACGAGGTGCTCCCGCTGGGACAGGCCGTTGAACACGACGATCTCGATCGCGTCGTAGGCCACCAGCACGCCCACCAGCCAGCTCGAACGGCGTGCGACCGCGATGTACGCGATGACGGTCACGACCGCCACCGATGGACCGGCGTCACCGAAGGTGTCGTAACGGTGCCCTACCCCGAGGGGCCGACCGAGCAGGATCCACAGGTGTGCCGAGCAGGTGGCGAGCACATGCCCGGCTACGGCGACCAGGACCGTCCGCCGCCAGCCGACGACGGTCTGCGCCAGCCCGTACACGATCCCGACCTGGACTATCGCAAACCAGAACGGCAGTAACGCGGCCGGCGCGAACATCGACAGTGGCAGCCGCAACGCGACCGTGCTCCACCCGTTGCCGGGTCGCGTGATCGCGTAGTTCTCGATGAACGTGTGCCCCCACCGGGTGCGGAACGCGCACCCCAGCACGACCACGATCAGGGACGCGACCGCGCCCAGCCAGAACCGGTGCCACTGCCGGTGCCGCACCGCCTCGACCGCGGGCCCGAACACCTTGTCGAGCTCTCTGCGCAGCCAGCGCAGCGCCTGTGTGGCCACAGCGTCCATCTCCGCACCCGCCCCTGATTTGTGCAACTCTTCCCACCGTGACGGCGAAAATTGCACATCTCAGCGACGGGTGCCGCAGCACTCCGAAACGCCGCTGCCGCAGCACTCCGATGCGCCGCTGCGGTCAGTCGACGCCGGCGCCGACCAGACCGCCCCGCCGAAGTGCGGCGAACGCGTCCGGGTCACGCTCGGCCAGCTGCCGGCGTGCGGCGTTGCGGTAGCGCACGACCTGCGTCGCCCCGATCACCCACAGCAGGTACTGCAGCGCGAACGCCCACCGGAAGGCGTTCAGGGAGTAGTTGCTGCCGGCCGAGGCCGGGGTGAGCAGGTCGAGGACCACACCGATGCCCACGATCAGCATGATCGCGGCGACGAAACCACCGACGTTGACGATGCCCGTCGCCCCGCCGATCCGGCTTGCCGGGTTGAACGTGCGGGCGTAGTCGAACCCGATCATCGCGCCGGGACCGTTGATGGCGAGCACCAGCGCGAGCACCGCGAGCAGCCACAGCGGGGCGCGCCCCGGCCACAGCAGTACCACGGCCCAGGTCACGGCCGAGCTCGCGGTGATGCCCAGCACCAGCCCCGAGCGATGGTACGGCCGCCGGGCGCAGAAGCTGCCGATCAGCGGGCCGCAGACGATGGCGGTGACGGTCAGCATCGACAGCAGCAGCGCGGCGGTGGCCGGCGGCAGCCCCTCACCGGATACGAGAAACGGGTACCCCCACAGCAGCACGAAGACCGTAGCGGAGAACTGCGTGACGAAGTGTGTCCACAGCCCGAGCCGAGTGCCCGGCTCCGACCACGACGCGCGCAGGCCGGCCCGTACCGCCGCATTCGAGGGTGGCAGCGGCGGCGGCTCCCCGGTGTAGGGCCTGTCGCGCAGCGCGACCAGCACGAGAAGGACGGCGGCGAGACCGAGCCCGGCCGCGGCGAGGAAGGTCGGCGTCCAGCCCGCGTCGCGCAGGAGAACAACCAGCGGTACGGCCGAAGCCAGCGACCCGAGCTGGCCGGTCACGCCGGTCAGCTGAACCATCAGCGGGTTACGCCGGGGCGGAAACCACAGCGCGACCACCCGGATCACGCTGATGAACGTCATGGCGTCACCGAGACCGATGAGGACCCGCGCCACGATGGCCAGTCGCACGTCGGACGCGACCGCGAAGAGCAGCTGACCGCCGCCCATCAGCGCGGCGCCGGCGACGAGCAGTCGCCGGGAGCCGAACCGGTCGAGCAGGACGCCTACCGGGACCTGCATCGCCGCGTACACGACAAGCTGCGCGACCGAGAACATCGCCAGCACGGATGCGCCGATGCCGAAACGGTCGGCCGCCTCGACGCCGGCGACGCCCAGGGACGAGCGGTGGAAGACGGCGGCTCCGTACGCGAACAGGCCCGCGCCCCACACGAGCAACGCCTTCTTCTGCGAAATCGTGACCGCTGCCTTTGCTGGTGCTGTCTTTTCTGGTGCTGCCTTTTCTGGTGCTGTCTTTTCTGGTGCTGCTGTCTTTACTGCCGCTTCTGGTGCTGCTGCCTTTACTGCCGCTTCTGGTGCGGTGCTCACGCCTGCAGCCCCCGGATGTTCCCGGCGGCCGTGGCGACATGTTCGTGTACCAGGTCGGTAAAGCGCTCGGGCGAGTCGGCGCGCAGTGCGGCGAGCATCGCCTCGTGGTCGGCCAGTGCTCGGTCCATCCGGTCAGGTGAGATGCGCATGGAGGCGACACCCATGCGCATCTGGCGGTCGCGCAGCCGGTGGTACAGGTCGGCGAGGATGCTGTTGCCGGCGATCTCCACGACGGCGGCGTGGAAGGCCCTGTCGGCCTCCATGAACGCCGGGGCGTCCCCTACGGGGCGGGCATCGCGCATCGCCTGGAGCAGCGGTTCCAGGGTGACGGCCAGCTCGGCGCGGTGCACCCAGGCCCGGCTTGCCGCGTGGCCCTCGACCAGGGACCGCGCCTCGATGACCTCGTCGATCTCCTGGGCCGACACCGGCAGCACGAGGGCGCCGCGCTTGGGGTACAGGGCGACGAGCCCTTCGGCCTCCAGTCGCAACAGCGCCTCGCGGACCGGGGTGCGGGAGACGCCCACCGCCTCGGCGATCTCGGCTTCGGTGAGCAGCGTGCCGCCGGGGTGCAACTGCTCCAGGATGGCCCGCTTGAGGTGCTGGTAGACGCGGGTGGTCGCGGAGATGGCATGACTCGGCGAAGGGTTCGACCTGGAGGGATACATGATGTATCTATCCTAGGCCGGACCATCCCGGCAGGTCAGCTCCGCTCACCGTGATCTCCGTTGCACCTCGTCCGGGCAACGCTCCGCCGCATACCCGACGCACACCCGCCGCACCTCAACGGGCCTGCGCTCCGGGGATCTAAATGCCGCCATAGTGACAACAGAAGCAATTCTGGCATTTTCCGCGCGCAACCGACCGGCAACCTTCCGCAAACCGGGTCCGCAACTCCTCGACAGGACCGTCGATATCGAACCCGGCATGGAAGGCATTTCCCCATGAACCCGAACATCCGACGGCTGCTCCTAGGTACGCTCCTCGCGACCTCGACAACAGGCACCGTGCTTGGCATCGGCGTGGAAAGCGCATCGGCCGCGTCGACCGTGAACGCTTCGGTCCGCACCAGCGGCGGCCCGCTCAACGTGCGTGTTGCGCCCACCACCCAGTCGGCAACGTCCACCCAGGTCCGTAACGGGACGGTGCTCTCCCTCGCCTGCCAGACGTCAGGCCAGTACGTCAGCGGCACCGTTCGCGGCAGCTCGCAGTGGGACCGGCTGACCAACGGCCGCTGGGTGGCGCACGCGTACATGCAGACCAATGCAAACCTCCCGTCCTGCGCGTCAGTGGACGCCCCGCCGCCCGCCGCGCCGGCCGCCCCGTCGGGTACCAGCGTCCGCACCGACGGCGGCCCCCTCAGCGTCCGCAGCCAGCCCAACTCCCAGGCCGACCGGACGGCGACCCTCGCCAACGGCTCCGGGCTCACCGTGACCTGCCAGGTCAACGGCGAGACGATACGTGGCACCCTCCGCTCCACCGCGCAGTGGGACAAGCTCGCGAACGGCGGCTACGTCTCGCACGCGTACGTGCAGACCGGCGTGTCGATTCCACCGTGCGACGCGGCCCCGGCCCCGGTGCCGGTCCCGGTGTCGAACCCCACCCCAGCACCGGCACCTACCCCGGCGCCGACACCGGCACCGCCGGCCACCTACACCGGCTCTATCCACACCGAAGGCGGCCCGCTCAACATCCGCAGTGGCCCGTCTGGCCGCGCCGCCCTCGTGGGTCAGGTCGCCAACGGCGGCGCGCTCACCCTCAGCTGCGCGGTCGGCGGCGACTACATCAGCGGCGCCGTCCGGTCCTCCAGTCAATGGGACCGACTGACCAGCGGCAACTACGTGTCGCACGCCTACGTGCAGACCTCGGCGACCCTGCCGACCTGCGCCGGCGGCGCGCCCGTCGGTGGTGGCATGGGCCCGGTGGGCAGCATGACCAACGCCCAGTACATCGCGGCGGCGGTCGCACCGGCCCAGCAGGGCTACCGCGAGTTCCGCGTACCCGCCTCGGTGACGATCGCGCAGTCCATTCTGGAGTCCACCTGGGGCCGCAGCGGTTTGACCGCCAACGACCGCAACTACTTCGGCATCAAGTGCTTCGGGGGCAGCCCCGGCCCGATCGCCAACGGCTGCCACACGTATGCGACGTACGAGTGCACGCCGAGCTGCTACCCCACGTACGCCTCGTTCCGCACGTACGCGTCGATCACGGACTCGTTCCGTGACCACGGCTCCTTCCTGACGACCAACAGCCGCTACCGGCCGGCGTTCAGCTACAGCAACAACGCCGACCAGTTCCTGTACGAGATCAAGAGGGCCGGTTACGCGACGGACCCGAACTACGTGTCGAAAGTCCAGAACCTGATGCGCCAGTACAACCTGTACCAGTACGACAACATCTGAGCCGCTGGTTGCCCTCGGGGCAACCACTGCTGACCTGGTCGAAGGCCGTCGTCAGGAAGCGTCATTGGTTGGTTTTGGTCAACCTCTGGCGGCCTGGCGACGGCCTGATCATGG
>JAOPWA010000668.1 GCA_025965915.1 Dactylosporangium sp.
ATCTCAACCAGCTCGACCTCCCACCCGGTCCGTGCCCGGACGACGTCGGCGACCATGCCGGACTGCGCGAGCGCGAGCGCGCTGCCCCGAGTACCCAGCCTGAGCTTCCCGTGCACGCTACTCACGCGATCGCCGCGCTCCGCTCGGCGGCTGCGCTCGCCGGCACCGAGCCCTCCGGTTCGCTCGCTACGCTCACTCACAGCTCCTCCGGCCTGGGAATGGCGACTTCGGAGGCCGCGACAGGGTCGATGCCCTGTGGAATCTCCAGATCGAACAGTGCCCGTAGCGCGACTGCGTATGCTTCGCCCCCCGGCTCGGCGGCGAGCTGGCGCACCCGCACCGACGGCAGGTGCAGCAACCGCTGCACCACCCGGTGTACCGCGTACGCCACGTCATCGCGCTGTTCGTCGGTAAGGTCCGGGCGTCGCTGTCCCAGCCGGCGCAGTTCCGCCGCGACGACCTCGCCCGCGCGGGCCCGCAGTGCGGCGACCGTCGGCGCGACGTCGGAGCTGCGCTGCCAGGTACGGAACGCCTCCACCTCGTCGGCCACGATCGCCTCGGCGGCACGTACGTCGCAGTCGGCCGGCAGCCCGAGGCGCTGGCCTTCCGGCAGGACGACGTCGTCGGCGACCCCGATGACGTCCCCGGCCTCGGCGGACCTCTCGTCGGCGGCGAGGCCGAGACGCTCGAGGTCAACCAGGATCACGCCGGGCAGGTCGCCGACACCGGGGGCGACGTCGCGGGGTACGGCCAGGTCGAGTACGAGCAGCGGCCGCGGTGCCGCGGCGCCCGAGCGCCGCGCGGCGGCCACCAGGTCGGCGGTGAGCACCGGCTCGGGCGAGGCCGTGGCGCAGACCACCAGGTCGACCCGGGCGAGGGTCGAAACGAGGTCGTCGAACGGCACCGCCTGGGCCTCGTAGTTCGCGGCCAGGCGCTGCGCCCGTACGGCCCCCCGGTTGGCGACGTAGAGATCACCAGCACCGGTCCTGCGCAGCGTGGCCAGGGACAGGGCACCCATCGCGCCCGCGCCGATCACCAGCGCGGACGCGGACGCATCCGGCGGGAAGGTCTCGGTCTGCGTGCCGTACAGGCTCGACAGGCCCAGCTTCAACGCCGCGGTGACGACGCTCTGGCCCGCCCGGTCGATATCGGTCTCGGTATGTGCGCGCTTACCGACACGCAGCGCCTGCTGGGCCAGTTCGTGCAGTAGCCGGCCGGCGGTGCCGTGCTCGATCGCCACCGCGTACGCGTCGCGCAACTGCCCGAGGATCTGCGCCTCGCCGACGACCATGGAGTCCAGCCCGGCCGCCACCCGGAAGGCGTGCCGGACGGCGTCGACCTCGTAGCTGACATAGAGGTGGGGAGCCAGGTCTGCGACGGAGCACCCGGCCCGCTCTGCCAGCACGGCACCGATGTCGGCAAGACCGCCGTGGAACGCCGACACCGCCGCGTACACCTCCACCCGGTTACAGGTGGACAGCACGAGTGCCTCGCCCACGTACTCCTGGGCGAGCAGACGGGTCAACAGTTGGGGGGTCTGGTCGGCCGTAGCCGCGAGCCGCTCCAGCAGGGCGACCCCGGCGGTGCGGTGCGAAACGCCGACGACGAGCAGGTTCACGTGGCGAGCGCCTCCCCATCGAGGGCTGGACTGATTTTCGCGCGGCCGTTGACGGCGGGTGACGGCAAAGTCGTCAACGCCGACTTGCGGTGCTCGTGGAACGACAGGATCTGAAGCTCGATCGCGAGGTCGACCTTTCGCACGTCTACCCCGTCCGGCACGGTCAGCACGCACGGCGCGAAGTTAAGGATGCTGGTGACGCCGGCGGCGACCAGCCGTTCGGCGACCAACTGGGCGGCGTGGGCCGGCGTCGCGATCACCGCGATGGAGATCGACTCGCTGGCCACCACCTCGGGCAGGTGGACCATGTCATGCACGACCAGGCCGTTGATGTATTCACCGACCCGGCCGGGATCGGCGTCGAAGAGCGCGACGATGCGGAATCCGCGGGTGCTGAACCCGCCGTATCCGGCGAGTGCGTGACCGAGGTTACCGACGCCGACCAGGGCGACACCCCGCCGCTGGGTCAGGCCGAGGACGTGCTCGATCTGCGCGATCAGCAGAGCCACGTCGTAGCCGACCCCGCGGGTGCCGTACGAGCCGAGGTGGGACAGGTCCTTGCGGAGCTTCGCGGAGTTGACCCCGGCGGCTGCGGCCAGTCCCTCGCTGGATACCGTTTCGAACCCGGTCTCGGCGAGGTGGTGCAGGGCTCGAAGGTATTCCGGCAGCCGGGCCACGGTGGCTTCGGGGAGATCTGGGAAGACAGCCCCGTCGGGTGCACCGGCGGCTTGCCCGTTGCGCTGCTGGCTCATCTGACTCCGAGACGTCGAATTTACTGGGAACCCCTCGTGCTCAGCCCTGGACGACTGTGCTATCTAGGCTCGACGTCGTAACAGAGTAGGCGCTTGTGAACGTATGCACAAACTCACGATCTTGAAGAAGGTCGTGGTCAGCGCCCACCCGCCGAGCTTTACAGCCCGAGAGATGCCCCCGCGACACGCTGTGCCATTCATTTTCGACCTCGCCGTGTGGCGGGTGGGCGCCGGCGAAGATTATTACGCAATTCGGGATTATTCGGATAGGGTCCGCCGAAATTGCCGCAGGCTGAGCATGCGGCCCGAGGAAGGCGCCCCCCTTATTTATCCAACCGCACAGCGGGGCGCCCTCCTCACCAAGAAAGCGGTTTCCGCCGACGGTAGGGCTAGCCTCACCCCGAAGAGGCCGGCCGACAGTCTGGTACGCCTGCTTTCCGAGAACGGTCACCGCGTCCTCGCCGCGGTCGGGGACGAACCGGCGCTGGTCGAGGCGGTGACCGCGCACCGCCCGGACGTGTCGATCGTCGACGTCCGGATGCCGCCGAGCCACACCGACGAAGGGCTGCGGGCGGCGGTGGAGGCCCGCAGCCGGATCCCTGGCGCCCCGGTGCTCGTCCTCAGCCAGTACGTCGAGGCGTCATACGCCGAAGACCTGCTGGCCGACCGGCACGGGGCGGTGGGGTACCTGCTCAAGGACCGGGTCGCGGAGGTCGGCGAGTTCCTCGACGCGCTGGAGCGGGTCGCCCGGGGTGCCACCGTGCTCGACCCCGAAGTCGTCGCACAGTTACTGGTACGCCGCCGCCGCGACGACCCGCTGCGCACGCTCACCCCACGGGAGCGCGAGGTGCTGGCGCTGATGGCGGAGGGGCGCTCCAACACCGCGATCGCGCGCCAGCTCGTCGTCAGCGAAGGCGCCGTGGAGAAGCACGTACGCAACGTGTTCGCCAAGCTCGACCTGATCCCCGACGACGAGCAACACCGCCGGGTCCTCGCAGTACTGGCCTACCTCAAAGCCTGAGCTCCCCTGGTGGAGACCGCGGCACGGGCCAGTGAGACCGCCTCCACCAGGGTCGCAGCCACCGGCACCCCGGCGTCGGCGAGCCGGTCAGGGTGGGTGAAGCCGCCCCCGTACAGCACGCAGGCCGCACCGACCGCCGCCGCCGCGTGCGCGTCGTCGGCCGAGTCGCCGATCAGCACGGTGTCCGCGGCCGCCACCCCCAGGGCGTCCAGGTGTACGACCAGGTGCTCGGCCTTGTGCCCGCCGCCGATGACGTCGGGGCGCAGCCCGTCGACGCGCTCGAACACGGCGTGCAGCCCGCGCCGGGTCACCTCGGGTACCAGCTCCTCGTGGAACCACATCGACAGCAGGGACTGGGTACCCGGCCACGACCGCATCGCGTCCTCGGCGTCGGCCGCGAGCGCGCAGTCGAGCAGGCCGTCGCGGTAGAAGTCGTGGTAGACCCGGTCGAGCTGGACGAACTCGTCCTGGGACACCGACCGGCCGAGCACCTGGTCGTAGTAGTCGGCGATGGGCCGGCGGAAATCGCGCCGGTGATCGTCGGCGGTGATCGAGGGGCCGCCGATGGCCGCGAGCGAAACGTTGGTCGCCGCGACCACCAGGGTCAGGTCGTCAAGAAGGGTTCCGTTCCAGTCCCAGACAAGGTGAGCCACGGGGCAACTCTAACGACCGAGATCGCGCAGCAGACGGTCCTCTTCGACCCGCCAGTACCCGTGCTCCTTGCCGTCGAGGAGCACCACCGGGATCCGGTCGCCGTACTCGCCTTCCAGCTCCCGGTCGCCGCTGATGTCGACGTCGCGCCAGGTCTCCCCCGACGCAAGCTCGACCCGCGCCATCGCCTCCTTGGCGACGTCGCACAGGTGGCACCCCGGCCTGGTCAACAACACGAGACGATCAGCCACCGAGCTCACCCTTTCGCACCTTGCCCGTCGCGGACTTGGGCAGCTCGGACACGAACTCCACCGCCGTCGGGCACTTGAACCGGGCGAGGTTGCGCTCGCAGTACGCGATCAGCTCCTCAGCCGTGATCGTGGCGTCCGGACGACGTACGACATAGGCCTTCACCGTCTGCTGGGTGTACGGGTGCTCGACGCCCACCACCGCCGACTCGATCACCGCTGGGTGACTGGCCAGCACCAGCTCCACCTCGTGCGGGTACACGTTGAACCCACTGACGATGATCAGGTCACCGACCCGGTCGACCAGGAACAGGTCGCCCTCGGCGTCGGCATATGCGATGTCGGCCGTCGACCACCAGCCGTCGGCGTCCGGGCCGCCATGCCCGTCCGGCCAGTAGCCGGAGAACAGGTTGGGGCCTCGCACGACGACCACGCCGGGGTCGGTGCCGGGGCTCTCCGGTGAGTCGTACTCGAAGTCGAAATCGTCGTCGTCGATTCCCTCGTCGTCGACGGCGCCGACCACGTGGCCCTCCGCGTCGACGAGCTTGACGTCGATGTCGGGTAGCGGACGCCCGATCGAGCCGACCTTCGGGGTCTTCTCCCCGAGCGTCGTGCTGAGCACGGGCGCGGTCTCGGTCAGCCCGTACCCCTCGTACACCGGCCTGCCGACGACCTCGGCGAAGCGACGGGCGGTCTCCACGTCCAGCGGCGCGGAGCCGGAGACGGCCACCCGGACACCACCGAACCCGGACGCGAGCTGGTCACCCATGAGCGACCAGGCGACGAACATGGGCGGTACGCCGACGACCACCGTGACGCCGTGGCGGCGGATGCGCGCGAGCGTGTCCGCCGGGTCGAAGCGCTCCACCAGGACCCCGCACGCGCCGTGGTAGGCGATGGCACCCAGGCCGGTGTTGAGCCCGTACGAGTGGAACAACGGCAACGTGAGCAGTACGACGTCGTCGGCGGCCATCGGCGGCGGTTCGATCGCGGCGAGCTGGACGTGGTTGGCCAGCAGCGCCCGATGCGACAGCATCGCGCCCTTGGGCATGCCGGACGTACCCGACGTGTAGAGGAGGACCGCGATGTCCTCGCCGCCGGCGGTCACGCCTACAGCGCCCGCCGAGCCTGCTGTGCCGGCAGCGCCCGCTGCGCCGACAGAGCCCGCGAGGAGTTCGGCGAAGGGCCGTGCGGCGGCGGGAGCGGCGCCGGTGGTTTCACCCAAGGTGTACGCGTACCGCAGCGCCGGCGCCTCAATGGTCGCCACGGCATCGAGGACGGCCGGCGTCCCCACGATCACCTCGGCACCCGTGTCGGTCAACACGTACTGCAGTTCGCGGGCCGTGTAACCGGGATTTACCGGCACGACGACCAGGCCGGCGCGCAGTGCGCCGAAATATGCGGCGGCGAACTCCGGGACATTTGGCAGCGCGATCGCCACCCTGGGCGCGACAGCGCCGGAAGGCGCTACGCCGTCAGGAGGCGCGACGACATCCGACCCTGCGTCGGGACGGTCATGGGCGCGCGCGAGACCGCGCAGCACGGCGGCCACGGCGTCGACCTGCGTGTCCAACTCGTCCCAGGTGAGCACCCGGTCATGCCAGCGCAGTGCTGGGCGCCCAGCGCCCAGTGCCGCGGCCCGACGGACGAGATCGGCCACATTACTTACGTCCTGCACGATGGATGACACTATCGCGCCCGGTCCGGTCGGATCATCACGAGGGCAACACGCCGATCCGCGGATGGATAACTGACGACCACCTGATCGGGTGACCCCGGCGTGTCTTAACGGCCATCAATGACTGCCACACAACCGATCTTTCGGTCACTGACACCCAAACCCGATTCGTTTGAGCAGCGCGACGCACACAGTGTGCGACGGAAGGCGGCTCAGATCGGGAAATACTCATGCTCCCTATAACGGACTACCTACACCTTGGTGACGAGCCCCCCTATAGTCAGCCGAGTCTGCTCACCCCTTTTAGGGGGGTTAATACCCCTCATCCCGAGGAGGCCGCAATGCCCTGCTTTGCACCGCATCAGCACTTCTCGACCGTGGGTAAGGGCGCCGGACGCGCCACACCTGCGCCCCTGACACCAGGGCCTACCGCCGCGATCCGGCGACTCGGCAGTCTCGGGGATCCGGTGAACGGACGCGGCGAGCGAACGGCGCGGGGGATTCGCGGCGAACGCGCCGCCGAGCGCCGTGCCACCGACAGCGGTAAGGAAATCGCGTGAGCGGGTACGCGCTGAGCATCGGCCCGGACGTTCTCGCGGCTCGCATCGCGCTCACCGAGGGACTACATCTGATTCGCGACACGATGACGGCGACGATCCGCAGCGACGGCGGCCTGCCGCACACCCGGGAACGCCCGCACACGGGCGACTCGCCCGGCGTCCGCCAGCCGTCAGGCCCGAACACCCGGCAGCTCGACGGTCGGGCCGCGCCGGCCGGCCGACTCTCACCGGAGGGCCGCACGGAGGCCACCCCGACCGGCACCATCGCGATCGATACCGAGCCGAAGCCGGACACCGACGGTTCCGGTGGCCCGCCGCCGGGATACCCCGACCGCCCCGACCGCCCCGACGCGGCGGATCCGGCAACGGCTGTCTGGTTGCTGGTCGAGCGGGCCCAGGCGGGTGATGCCGAGGCGTTCGGGTTGATCTATGACCGGTACTTCGACACGGTCTTCCGGTTCGTGTACTTCCGCGTCGGCAACCGGCAACTCGCCGAGGACCTGGCCGCCGACAC
>JAOPWA010000669.1 GCA_025965915.1 Dactylosporangium sp.
CGCCGCCACCGGGACGGAAGCCGCCACCGCCGCCGCCACCGGGACGACCGGCGCCACCGCCGCCGCCACCGGGACCGCCACGGAAGCCACCGCCGCCACCACCTGGACGACCGGCGCCACCGCCGCCACCCGGACCGCCACCCGGACGGGCCGGGCGCTGGCTGGGCATCTGGGAGGGGTTGGGCCGAGGCGGCATGGAAGCCGGGTTCGGCCGAGGCGGCATGGCAGCCGGGTTCGGCCGGGGCATGCCGGCCGGAGTCGGCCGCTGGCCGCCGCCTGCCGGGTTGATCCCGAACGGGTTGTTGCCGCCGCTACGAGCCGGCGGACGTCCACCGGGACGCGCCGCCGGAGCCGGGCGCGGAGCCACGGGCGGCGGGGACGCAGGCGGCGGACCCGGGCGCGGGCCCGGAGTGGGACCGCCGGCCGGGGGCTCCCGGCGAACGGTCTCGCGCTGCCTCGCGGCCTGCTGGGCGGCCTTGACCTGAGCTTCCTGCTCGGCCTTGAGCGCGAGGGCTCTGGCCTCAGCGGCCGCCACCTCGATGTCGTGCGCGCTCGCCTGCTTGACCACGGGGGCCTGCGGCCGAGGCGGGCCGGGAACCGGGGACCGCTTCGGCGGCGTCGCCGGTTGCGGTGCGCGCCTGGGGGGTGCCGGCCGGGCCGACACCTTGGACTCGCCGACGGGCGCTACGGAGGCCGACGCCGACGGCACGGCGGGGGCGGCCGGAGCGGATGGTGCCGCCGACCCCGCTTCATAGGCCGCACGCAGACGGCGGGCGACTGGCGCCTCGACCGTGCTGGACGCGGACTTCACAAACTCGCCCATCTCCTTGAGCTTGGCGAGTACGTTCTTACTTTCGACCCCGAGCTCTTTAGCTAGCTCGTGTACGCGGGCCTTGCCTGCCACTGCACTCCTCACTCCGAGGCCGGCAGCGGCAAACCCGCACCGACCTCACTCGTGCACTTGAAGCCTGGTCATCTCAGGGACTTCATCGTGTGCTCATGTTGGTCGTCCTACCTTGCTGGTCCGGGTGGGGCGGGACGCTCCCACCATCGGCGGTTCCGAGTGGATCGAGGTGTACGCCGACGGCCTCGGCGAGCGGCCCGGCGTCGATGACACCGGAGACACGAAGCGCGCGCCCGAAGGCGCGGCGACGCTCCGCCAGCGCGAGGCACGCCGGGTCGGGATGAACATGTGCTCCCCTGCCCGGCCGTCTGCGTGCCGGATCGGGCGCAAGACTGAACTGGTCAGCACTGTGCTCGATCGCGACTACCCGCAGCAACTCGGAGGCTGGCACGCGCTTCCGGCAACCTACACATGTGCGTATCGGCCGAGCAAGCTCGACCGCCGCCGAAAGTGCGCGACGTACCACTGAACGAGTCTACCCTCTGCTTCGGTGTGACCGTCAGCCCGCCTCGCCGACACGATCCGACACCGACTGCGAAACCGTCTCGGTGTCCGGCCGAATGTCGATGCGCCACCCGGTCAGCCGGGCGGCGAGCCGGGCGTTCTGGCCCTCCCGGCCGATCGCGAGCGAGAGCTGGAAGTCGGGAACGGTCACCCGGGCGGCCCGGTTGACCGGGTCGACGACCTCCACGCGCAGTGCTTTGGCTGGTGAGAGGGCGTTTCCGACGAACGTCGCCGGGTCTTCCGACCAGTCGATAATGTCAATCTTCTCACCGTGCAGCTCACTCATCACCGCGCGGACGCGGCTGCCCATCGGGCCGATGCAGGCGCCCTTGGCGTTGACACCGGGCACGGTCGCATGTACTGCGATCTTGGAACGGTGTCCGGCCTCCCGCGCGAGGGCCGCGATCTCCACGGTGCCATCGGCGATCTCCGGCACCTCGAGGGCGAACAACTTCTTGACCAGGGCGGGGTGCGAGCGGGACAGCGTGATCTGCGGGCCACGGAAGCCCTTGGCGACATGTACGACCACGCACCGGATCCGCTGGCCGTGCTCGTACACCTCGCCCGGCACCTGCTCGGCGGGGGGCAGACTCGCCTCCAGCTTGCCCAGGTCGATCGTGACGATGCCCTTCTCCGTCCGGGCCTCGTGCGCCTGGATCACACCAGTAACCAAGTCGCCGTCACGCCCCGCGTATTCCCCGAAATGCGCCTCGTCCGTGGCCTCGCGCAGCCGCTGCAGGATGACCTGCTTCGCGGTCATCGCGGCGATACGGCCGAAGTCATGGGGGGTGTCGTCGTATTCCCGCAGGAGCGCTCCGTCAGGATCCGTCTCCTGGGCATACACGGTCGCGGCACCGGTCTTACGGTCGATCTCCACCCGCGCGTGCGGATTGGACCCGTCGGTGTGGCGGTAGGCGGTCAATAGCGCGGTCTCAATCGCGGCGAGGATCGTTTCGAACGGAATCTCCCGCTCGCGTTCCAGGGCGCGGAGAGCCGTGAGGTCGATATTCACTCCTCGTCGCCTCCTTCCTCGTCGTCGATCTCGTCAAGCTCGTCATCGGCGAGCTCGGTAAGCCGGTTGAACTCGATCTGCACCCGGCCAGGGCCCAGCTCGGTGTACGCCAGCCGGCGCGGCTGACCGTCCACGTCGAGCTCGACCCCGCTGTCGTCGGCGACCGTAACCCGGCCGACGACGGCACGGTCAGCCACCGTGACCTTCACCAGGCGTCCGATATTGCGTCGCCAGTGCCGCGGCAACGTGAGCGGCCGGTCGATCCCCGGAGAGCTGACCTCCAGGTCGTACTCCCCGGCGAGAAGGTCACCACCGGACTCCTCGGCCTCGTCGAGCGCGGTGGAGATGTCGCGGGAGATGTCGGCGACCGTGTCGAGGTTGAGGGCGTCGTCGCTGTCGACGATCACCCGGACCTGGTGGCGACGGCCCACCCGTTTGAGTGACAAAGCCTCCAGGTCGTAGCCTGCGGCGGACACCACCGGCTCCACGACCGCTTGCAGCCGCGAGCGCTGGCCGGCGAGGTCCGCGGCCATGGCAGGCTGTCGTGGCGGTCGGGCACCGCTCCGCTCGCCGACGTGGCGGCGTCGCTGCTGTGGCATGTGCCGCACCTCCCGCGGTTGTCGCCCGAGTCTTAGGCGGCTGAGCCTGAGACGCCCTCAGACAGCTATGTGTCCACCCACGTCGGAAACGCGGGTGGCCTGAGGCCTGAGCGTAACGCGTGGCCGCGCCGCGCGTACCGGTGCCGCTCCGATCCGAGACTTCGGAGTGCCGACGCGGGACATGACGGCTCCGGATCGAACCCATGGTGTTGACTGTGGCGGTGCGGATGGGCGAGGAGCGTCGGGGACATAGCCGGCGGACGGTGTTGCGGGCCGCGTTGGGTGGCATGGCCGCCGCGGTCCCCCTTACCGCCTGCGACAGCCCACAGCAGGCGGCGCGGCGGCAGCAGATCCCGGATCCGCTGAACCCCTTCTACCACGACACGGCAGCGCTGCTCGGTCGCTACGAGGCCACCATCGCCGCCCAGCCGGGCCTGACCGCACGCCTGGGACCACTACGCGACGCCCATCGTGCGCATCTACAGGCGCTCGCCCGCGAGATCGGACCGGGCCTTTCCGGTCCGTCCACCGGCGACCCGTCCTCCACGACGGTGCCAACGGGCAGCGGCGGGGCCTCCAACGAGCCGGCCACCCTCGCCACTCTGCTCGCCGCCGAGAAGAACTCCTCCGAGGCGGCGCGGGCGGCCTGCCTACGTGCACCGTCATACCGCGCCGCGCTGCTGGGCTCCATCGCCGCGGCCCGCGCCAGCCACGTGGCGGTGCTGTCATGAGCGCCGGCCGCACCGTCATCAACCCCGGCCGCGCGGGGCGGCGAAAGGGCGCGTCCCGATGACCGCCGAGCGACTGGCGGACGCGCTGCGGGCCGAGCACGCGGCGATCTACGCGTACGGGGTGCTCGGTGCCCGCCTCGACCCCGCGACGGTGCCGCTGGCCGTGGAGGCCGAGTCGGCCCACCGCCTGCGCCGCGACGGGCTGATGCTGCGCCTGAGTGCGCTGCGCGCGCCGGTGCCGCCGGCAGAACCCGGGTACGCGCTGCCGGCACCGGTACCGGACCGGACCGCCGCGCTGCAACTCATGATCACTGTCGAGGAGCGGTGCGCAGGGATCTGGCGGCAGGCACTACCCGAGGTCGCCGGCGACGACCGGCAGATGGCCGTGGACGCTCTGATCGACTGTGCGGTACGGGCGACCAAGGCTCGGACGGTCACCGGGGTGAAGCCGGCGACCGTGCCGTTCCCCGGCCGCTAGGCGCAGCCGTCGCCGGTCTTCGACGCTGTTCTGCCGTATTCGAGGCTGATGATCTTCCGGCTCGAGCGCCACTAGGCGTCAACCGACGGTGGCGCCGACCAGCCTGCCGATCACGAAGGTGACCCCCGCTGCGGCGACGCCCAGCACAAGCTGGTTCAGACCGCTGCTCCACCAGGGACGGTTGGTGAACCGGGCGGTGAGCGCACCGGCGACGAAGAGACCGACGGCGCCCGCCAGCAGCGCCAACCAGAGCACGTGCGCCCCGAGCAGGTAGGGCAGCAGCGGCACCAGCGCGCCGGCCGAGAAGCACACGAACGACGAGATCGCCGCGACCCAGGGGCTGGGCGTCTCGTGCGGGTCGACACCGAGCTCCTCCTGCGCGTGTACCCGCAGCGCCTGGTCGATGTCGCGCCCCAACGTGGTCGCGACCTCGTGGGCGAGCTCCGGCGGCAGGCCGCGCGAGATCCAGCGCTCGGCCAGCTCCCTGGCCTCGGCGGCCGGGTTGCGCTCCAGCTCCCGGCGCTCCTTGGCCACCTCGTGCTCGACCTGCTCGTTCTGGGTGCGCACGCTCGTGTACTCGCCCATGCCCATCGAGATCGCGCCGGCGACGAGGCCGGCGACACCGGTGAGCACGATGCTGCGCGGGCTGACCCCGCCGCCACCCACACCGGCGATCAGCGCGATGTTGGTCACCAGGCCGTCCATGGCACCGAAGACCGCCGGACGCAGCCAGCCGCCGGAAACATCGGCGTGGTGGCCCTCGTCGTGAGCCGCCGGGGTGCCGTCGGAGTCACGGAGCGCATGCGGTTCGGCGCCGGGAGCCAGACGCACCCTCTTGGTCGGCTCATCACCGATGTCTGTCACGTAGCTGCTCCTACGGAAGCGTCAAGATCTCGCATCCATCTTCCGTCACGACCAACGTGTGCTCGAACTGGGCCGTCCACTTGCGGTCCCTGGTCACGATGGTCCAACCATCGCGCCACATCTCGTACTCATGCGTTCCGAGCGTGATCATCGGCTCGATGGTGAACGTCATCCCGGGCTGCATGACGGTGGTCAGCGACGGGTTGTCGTAGTGCGGCACGTAGAGCCCGGAGTGGAACGTCTCGCCGATGCCGTGGCCGGTGAAGTCGCGGACCACGCCGTAGCCGAAGCGCTTGGCGTACGCCTCGATGACCCGACCGATCGCGTTGATCGGCCGGCCGGGAGCGACGGCGCGGATACCGCGCATCATCGCCTCGTGGGTGCGCTCCACGAGCAGGCGCGCCTCCTCGGAGACCTCCCCGACGCAGAAGGTCGCGTCGGTGTCACCGTGCACGCCGTTGATGAACGCGGTCACGTCGACGTTGATGATGTCGCCGTCCTCGATCACGGTCGAGTCCGGGATGCCGTGGCAGATCACCTCGTTGAGCGAGGTGCAGCAGGACTTGGGGAAGCTCTTGTACCCGAGGGTCGAGGGGTAGGCGCCGTGGTCGCACAGGAACTCGTGGACGACCTGGTCGATCTCGTCGGTGGTGACCCCGGGCTTGCAGTGCTCACCGGCGAGCTGCGTGGCCTGCGCGGCGAGGCGCCCGGCGATACGCATCTTCTCGATCGTCTCCGCGGTCTGGACGTCGGATCCCCGGTGCGGCTTCGGGGCCTTGCGTCCGACGTACTCCGGGCGCTCGATGTGCGACGGCACCTGCCGCCAGGGGGAAAGCTTGCCGGGTTTCAGCTCGGTACGCACGGTCATGCACCCAGACTATCCGCAGGCTCCGGCATCGACGGCGCGTCGGGCGGCCGCCGCGGCCACCACGGCGGCGAAGATCCGCAAGTCCGACGTCTCTTCCGGGTGCCACTGCACGCCGACGACGAACGTCCGTTCCGGGTCCTCAACCGTCTCGATCAAGGCGTCCTCCGGACACCATCCCGTGGGCCGCAGTCGCCCTGCATCCTTGACACCCTGGTGGTGGAAGGAGTTGACCATGGCGGATTCACCCAGGACCCGGTGACAGGCGCTGCCCGGCGACAGGCGTACCAGGTGCTCGCCGAACTTGGGACCGCTGGTCGGCCGGTGGTTGTCGTGGCCGAGGACATCAGGCAGGTGCTGGTGCAGCCGGCCGCCGTACGCGACGGTCAGGAGCTGCATTCCACGGCAGATGCCCAGGACCGGCAGGTCGGCGTCGATCGCCGCGCGCATCAGCAGCAGCTCCGCCGCGTCGCGCTCCGGCTTGACGTTGCTCGTCGGGTGGGGCTGCTCTCCGTAGAGTGCCGGGCCCACGTCCGAGCCACCGGTGAAGATGACCGCGTCCAGGCCGTCGAGCGCGTCGACGTCAGGTGCGTCGGGGGTGATCAGCACCGCGCGGCCGCCGTTGGCGTGCACGGCGCGCACGTACGACAGTGGCAGGACCGCGGCGAACGTGTCGTTGAGCCCGAACCGGGCCTCCTCCGCGTAGGTCGTCAGGCCGATGACGGGACGGGACATGATCGTCAACCTCTCACAGCGGGGTGACGTACGCGCCCGTTATGCCGCCATCCACCACAAAGGCCGAGGCTGTCATGAACGAGGCGTCGTCGCTGGCCAGGAACGCCACTGCGGCCGCGATCTCGGATGGCTCGGCGAAGCGACCCATCGGTACGTGTACCAGCCGGCGGGCGGCCCGCTCGGGGTCGGAGGCGAACAGCTCCTGCAGTAGCGGCGTGGACACCGGGCCCGGGCACAACGCGTTGACCCGGATCCCCTCGCGGGCGAACTGCACACCCAGCTCGCGGGTCATCGCGAGGACCCCGCCCTTGCTCGCCGTGTACGCGATCTGCGAGGTCGCCGCGCCCATCAGCGCCACGAAGCTCGCGGTGTTGATGATCGAGCCCTTGCCCTGGCGCCGCATGTGCGGGATGGCGTACTTGCAGCACAGGAACACGCTGGTGAGGTTGACCCGGTTGACCCGCTCCCACGCGTCCAGCCCGGTGGTGAGGATCGAGTCGTCGTCGGGCGGTGAGATGCCGGCGTTGTTGAAGGCGACGTCCACCCGGCCGTACCGGTCGGCCACGCCGTCGAAGAGTTCGGCCACCGACTCCTCGACCGACACGTCACACCGGACGAACTCGCCGCCGACCTCCTTGGCCGCCGCCTCGCCCGCGTCGGCGTTGAGGTCGACGACGACCACCTTCGCGCCCTCCGACACGAACCGGCGGGCCGTGGCGAGCCCGATGCCGCTGCCGCCCCCGGTGATCACGGCCACCCGGTCCCGCAACCTGTCCACTTGCTTCTCCTTCTCCCATGATCACGGAACGTGCATGCCGTCATGACGGCACCAAAGTTCCGTGATCACGGCGTGGTTGAAATGAAGACGTTCTTGACATCCGTAAACGAGGCCAGGGCGTCCGGGCCCAGTTCACGGCCCAGGCCGGACTGCTTCATCCCGCCGAACGGCGTCCAGTAGCGCACCGACGAGTGCGAGTTGACGCTCAGGTTGCCCGCCTCGACACCGCGCGCGACCCGGATCGCCCGGGACACGTCGCGCGTCCAGATGGAGCCGGACAGGCCGTACTCGGTGTCGTTGGCCATCGCGACCGCCTCGGCCTCGTCGGAGAAGGCCAGTACCGACACGACCGGCCCGAAGATCTCCTCCCGCCACGCGCGGTCGGCGGTGCTGCGCGCCGCGAGGACGGTCGGCGGGTACCAGAAGCCGCGGCCATCGGGGCACGAACCGCGGAACGCCACCTCGGCACCGTCGACGTAGGCCGCGACGCCGTCGCGCTGGCGGGCCGAGATCAGCGGGCCCATCTGCGCCGACTCGTCCGCCGGGTCGGCCACCCGGAACTCCCGCACCGCCGGTTCGAGCAGCTCCAGGAACCGCTCGTACACGCTGGACTGCACCAGGATGCGCGACCGTGCGCAGCAGTCCTGCCCCGCGTTGTCGAAGACGCCCCCCGGCGCGGCGGCCGCGGCCGCCTCCAGATCCGCGTCGGCGAAGACGAGGTTCGCGCTCTTGCCACCCAACTCGAGGGTCACCCGCTTCACCTGATCGGCGCAGCCGGCCATGATCTGCTTGCCGACCTCGGTCGAGCCGGTGAAGCACACCTTGCGGACCGCCGGATGGGTGACGAAGCGCTGCCCCACCACCGAACCCTTGCCGGGAAGGACGGTGAAGACCCCCTCCGGGATACCGGCCTCGAGCGCGAGCTCGCCGAGGCGGATCGCGGTCAACGGGGTCAGCTCGGCCGGCTTGAGCACGACCGCGTTACCGGCGGCGAGCGCCGGGGCGAATCCCCAGCCGGCGATCGGCATCGGGAAGTTCCAGGGCACGATCACCCCGACCACGCCGAGGGGTTCGTGGAACGTCACGTCCAGGCCGCCCGGTACGGGAATCTGCCGGCCGGTCAACCGCTCCGGCGCGCCGGCGTAGTAGTCGAGTACGTCCCGTACGTTGCCGGCCTCCCACCGGGCGTTGCCGATGGTGTGCCCGGAGTTGCGCACCTCGAGCCCGGCGAGCTCGTCGACGTGCTGGTCGACGAGGCCGGCGAAGCGACGCAACAGCCGCGCCCGGTCGCCGGGGGCCAGCGCCCGCCACGACGTGAACGCCTTCGCGGCACGCCCGATCGCCGCGTCGGTCTCGTCCAGGCTCGTCGCCTCGACGCTCGCGACGACCTCCTCGGTAGCCGGGTTGATCACCTGCATGTTCTACAACCTCTCGAAGCCGCGGTAGAGCTCCCAGTCGGTGACGGCCGCGTCGAACGCGGCCATCTCCACCCGGGCGTTGTTGGCGTAGTGGTCCACCACCTCGTCACCGAACGCCCGCCGGGCGATCTCGCCGGACTCCCACCGGGCCGCGGCGTCGCGCAGCGTGCCCGGCACGTGCGGCGCGGTCGGGTCGGAGTACGCGTCGCCGGTGAACGCATCCTCGAGTTCCAACTCGTTCTCGAGGCCGTACAGCACGCCGGCCGCGATCGCGGCGATCGCGAGGTAGGGGTTGACGTCGCCCCCCGGTACCCGATTCTCGAAGCGCAGCGCGTCCGGTGAATGCCCGACGACCCGAAGGGCGCAGGTCCGGTTGTCGTACCCCCAGCGCACGGCGGTCGGCGCGAACGAACCCGGCTGGTACCGCTTGTACGAGTTGATGGTCGGCGCGTACATGAGGGCGAACTCGGGCATCGTCGCGAGTGTGCCGGCCAGGGCCTGCTTCATCAGCGTGGACATGCCGTGCCCGGCGCCGAAGACGGCCTCACCGGCTTCGGAGCGCAGTGAGAAGTGGATGTGGCAGGAGTTGCCCTCCCGCTCATTGGGCTTCGCCATGAAGGTGAGCGCCATGCCCTCCTGCGCCGCGATCTCCTTCGCGCCGTTCTTGTAGATCGAGTGATTGTCGGCGCTGCTGAGCGCGTCGGCGTAGCGGAATGCGATCTCGTGCTGACCGAGGTTGCACTCACCCTTCGCGCTCTCCGGGCTCAGCCCCGCACCGGCCATCTCACGCCGGATGCGACGCAGCAACGGCTCGACCCGCGCGGTGCCGAGCAGCGAATAGTCGACGTTGTAGAGGTTGGCCGGCGTCAGCTCGCGGTACCCCCGCCGCCACGCGTCCTCGTAGGAGTCGCGGTAGAGGATGAACTCCAGCTCGGTGGCCGCGTACGCGACGAGGCCACGCTCGCGCAGCCGCTCCAACTGCCGGCGCAGGATCTGCCGGGGCGAGGCGACGACCGGCGTGCCGTCGAACCAGGCGAGGTCGGCGAGGACCAGGGCGGTGCCCGGCTGCCAGGGGGTGCGCCGGAGAGTGTCGAGGTCGGGCACCATCGCGAAGTCGCCGTACCCGTTCGACCAGCTCGACATCGCGTACCCGTCGACGGTGTTCATGTCGACGTCGACGGCCAGCAGGTAGTTGCAACCCTCGCTGCCGCCGCGCACCACCTCGTCGAGGAAGTACTGGGCGTGCAGCCGCTTGCCCTGCAACCTGCCCTGCATGTCGACGATCCCGAGGACGACCGTGTCGATCGTGGCCTCGGCGACGGCGACCCGCAGCTCCTCCAGCGTGAGCATCCAGGCCCCTCCCCATCAAAGGACTAATAGCGAACCATTAACCGAGCAGGCCGCGCAAGAGCTCCGCCGTCGCATCGCAGTGCCCCTCCATGGCCGTACGCGCTCCGTCCGCGTCGCCGGCCAGGATCGCCTCGACGATCCGGGCGTGCTGGGCGTCGGAGTGATCGAGGTTGCGACGCAGTACCGGGATCGCCGCGAGGAGCTGGTCGAGGCGCAACTGCACGTCGGCGATGGCCTGCGCGACCGACGCCGATCTGCTGGCCCCGGCGATCGCCAGGTGCAGCCGGGAGTCACCGGTGCGCCGTACCGCCGAATCCCGCTGCCTGGAAGCGGCCAGGCAGGCGACCAGGTGCGCCCGGTCGGAGGCCGAGAGCGTTCGGGTCGCCGCGAGCGCAGCGGCGCCGGATTCGAGTACCCGCCGGAAGTCCAGCGCGTCGTGCAGCGTCTCGCCCATCTCACGGGCCAGCGTCGCCGCGTCCGGCCGGTCGTCGGCCCGACCCTGGTAGACCACGAACGTGCCGCCGGTACGGCCACGGCGCGACTCCAGGTAACCCGCCTCGCGCAACGCCCCGATCGCCTGGCGCAGCGTCACCCGGCTCACCCGCAGCTTGTCGGCCAACTCCCGCTCCGGCGGCAGCCGCTCCCCCGCCGTGACCATGCCGAGCTTGATCGCCTGCACCAGCCGGGACACCGTGATCTCGAAGGCGTTGCCGCCGCGCACCGGCCGCCACACCGGCATCCCGGCCTGCTGGTGGTTCTCAGCCGGCATCTATGCGTTCCCCCTCGTGGTCGCGCGACTAGCCCTCGGCCGGCGACGCCTCCGGCGCCTGTGATGCCGCGGACACCTGTGATGCCTCAGCCGCCGGTGATGCCTCAGCCGCCGGCGCGCCTACGGCGTGGCGCGGGCCGGTGAACCATTTCCGGGCGCTGACGATCCACCACAGCCAGGCGCCGAGCGCGACAACCCCGACCGCCACGATCGTGTAGTTGAAGTTGGACAACTTGATCGGACTCGTCGTCGGCAGCACGAACAGCACGCAGATGACGGCCACCCAGACGATCGCGGTCCACCCGACCGGCCGGCTCCAGCGCCCGAGGTTCCACGGCCCGGGCCGGAAGTCGGGGTTGCGTAGCCGCAGGAACACCGGGGCGACGTAGGCGATGTACAGCCCGATCACCGCGATAGACGTGACGGCCAGGTAGGCCGTGGTGTTCACCAGCGAGGGTAGTACCAGCACGGTCGAGCAGGTCACGCACAGCCAGATGGAGTTGGTGGGCGTACCGGTACGCGGGTTGACCTTCTTCCACAACCGCGAGCCGGGGAGCGCGCCGTCCCGGGCGAACGCGTACGACATCCGGGAGTTGGCCGTCACCGAGGCCATGCCGCAGAAGAACTGCGCGACGACGCAGATGAACAGCAGGAACTTGCCCAGACCAGAGCCGGCCGCGTCGATGAAGATCTGCGCCGGCGGCAGCGCGAGCGAGGTCGCGGCCTCCTTGTCGTAGTCCTGGATCGACCAGGTGATCGCGAACAGCAGGAAGAACCCGGCGATCACCGATACGACCACGGACAAGACGATGCCGCGGGGCGCGTTGCGCGCCGCGTCGTGGGTCTCCTCCGCGACGTGGGCACTGGCGTCGTAGCCGGTGTACGTGTACTGGGCCATGAGCAGGCCGATGAGCACCGCGTAGCCGGCCGCGCCGGCGAAGCCGAAGCCGGTGGCGTTCTTGACCTCGAAGAACACCTCCGAGATGGGCTTGTGCTGGTCGGGCACGATCGCCAGCACCGCCACGATGACGGCCACCCCGGCGAGGTGCCACCAGGCGCTCACGTCCGACAGAACCTTGACCAGGTTGACGCCGAACGTGTTGAGCAGGCCGTGCACGAAGATGATCACCAGGAAGGTGCCGAAGAGGCTCCACTTGTTGACCTCGACGCCGGCGGTCAGGCTCAGGAACGCCATGGTCGTGGTGGCGGCACCGAAGTCGATGGCCGCGGTCACGGCCACCTCGCCGAGGAAGTTGAACCAGCCGACGAACCACGCCCACGCGGCCCTGTTGCGCCGGGCGAGGGCGCTCGCCCACCAGTACAGGGCGCCGGCGGTGGGATAGGCCGAGCAGACCTCGGCCATCGCCAGTGCGACCAGGGTGACCATGCCACCGACGAACAGCCAGCCCAGCGTGATCGACAGCGGGCCACCGGCGTTCATGGCGATGCCGTACGACGTGATCGCGCCGGCGAGGACCGAAATGATCGAAAACGAGACCGCGAAGTTGGAGAAGGTGGACAGCCTGCGCCGCAACTCCTGCTGGTAGCCGAGTTGGGCGAGCAGCGATGCATCCGCGTCTTCGACGGCGACCGGCGCGACGGCCGGCTCGGGTGGGGTGGCGCTCATCGGTGTCTCCTCGGGAGGCGGTGAAGACAGTGGCGCACGTCACTGTTCGCCCGATGATTCGCCAGGGGGAATGCGCTGTCAACGGATCTCAGCCAGAAAGTGGATCCGTACCAGACCTTTTTACGTGGACGGCGTCAGAAGAGCACGGTTGCGAAGGTGCCGACCCGCCGGAATCCGCAGCGGTGGTAGACCCGGCACGCCGCCTCGTTGAAGTCGTTGACATAGAGCGTCACTGTCGGTGCCACCCGGCGCAGGGCATCCCGCACGACCGCGGCCATGCCGGCCGTCGCGATTCCCCGCCCGCGCCACTGCGGGGCCGTCCACACACCCTGTACCTGCGCGGTGTGCCGGGTTATCACCGCCAACTCGGCCTTGAAAACCACCTGGCCGTCGATGAACCGGGCGTACGCCCGACCGCTGCGGACCAGGTCGCGCACCCGGTCGCGGTATCCCGTGTCACCATCGATGACCGGCGAGACGCCCACCTCCTCGGTGTACATCGCCACCGCGGCCGGGTAGAGCAGGTCGATCTCGCTCGGGCGCACCAGACGCACAGCGGGATCGGCGGCCACCGGCGGGGAGGCGTCCGCCGCGAGAAGCGGCTGGCACTCGCGCACGTCCCGGGCGCGACCCCAACTGGGACACAGCCGGTCCCACAACGGCAGTACGGCGGTCGCGTCGCCCACGATGGACGAACAGATCCGCGGCTCCGGCGCGATCAGGTCGGCGAAGGCCGTGACCGCGGTCGGACCGGCGTGCACCGGAATGAGGTTGGCCCCCAGCCAGCACAGCGACTCCAACTGCTGGCGGCCGCCGTAGCCGAAGATGCGCGCGTCCTGCCGGCGCCGCGACAGCCCCGCGGCGGCGATCCGTTCGGCGACCTGGGCGCCCGTGTAAGGCTCAAGGTCGAGCAACCGTTCGACAGCGGCGCGGTCGGTATCACCGAGCAGCCGGACGGGCACCGTGAGCATGTCTCCCAGCGTGCCAGATCGGTTCGCCCGACAGGAGGGCACGGGTCAGATTTCGGCATGTTCCTGGCCGGCCGATGAAAAGTTACCGGCACAGCGACGCAAAGCCTCACGATCGTGACGAGTCTGGCGCGTCGCGGGTATGCCGTCCGGAGGCCCGCGTACCGAAAGGCTGGATATATACGGAAGGACCTGAGTTGAGATGGCAGGACATGGATTTCCGGCTCACCCGCACGAGCGACTGTTCGCGTTCGGCCCGCCGTGGCAGCCACCGTTCGGGCCCGGACAGCGCAGCCGCCACCACGGCGGTCGGGGCCGGCGGGCCAACGTCCGCGAGGCGATCCTGACGCTGTTGACCGAGCGGTCGATGCACGGTTACGAGATGATCCAGGAGATCGAACGGCGCAGCCGCGGCACCTGGCGGCCCAGCCCGGGGTCGGTCTACCCCACGCTGCAACTACTCGAAGACGAAGGGCTGATCGTCGCGGCGGCCGCCGAGGCCGGGCGCAAGCGTTACGACCTCACCGAGTCCGGCCAGGCCAGCCAAGGCGGCGACGACGCGGCGCGGGCGCCGTGGGAACAGTTCAGCGAGGAGTACGGCGAGTCCGTGCTCGATACGAGGGCCGCGATCCACGGCATCATGCAGGCCGTGGGCGAGGTCATGCGGGTCGGCACCGACGGGCAGCGCGAACAGGCCAACCAGGTACTCGAACAGGCGCGCCGCCAGCTGTACGGGATCCTCGCCGACCACGACTGAGGATCGACATCGGTGTTCGGCCGTGCTTCACCCAACGGTCGCACAGCCGCCATCGCCGACCGCCTGCTCACAGCTATGAATGCGGTTATGAATACACGGATCGTCACCACCGCCCTCGGGCTGCTGTCCCTGGCCGCGTCGGTGATCGGAGTGAACGCTGGCACCGCCCAGTCCCCCGACGATCCCCGTCATGGGTCCGGTTACGAGATCGGGCTCCTGGGCGACATGCCGTACGGGGACACCGGGCGGGCACAGTTCCCGGCGGTCATCGCCGACATCAACCGGCACCGGCTGGCGTTCAGCGCCTTCGACGGCGACCTCAAGAACGGCAAGGAGCGCTGCGACCAGTTCCAGTACGACAACGCGGCACGCGACTACGCCTCGTTCAAGGACCCGCTGGTCTACGTACCCGGCGACAACGAGTGGACCGACTGCGACCGGCCCAGCAACGGAAGCTACAACCCCAGCGAGCGGCTCGCGCTGGTGCGGAAGATGTTCGCCGCCACGCCGGAGTCCCTGGGGCAGCGGAAGATCCCGTTGCAGCGCCAGGCGCCCAACTACCCCGAGAACGTCCGGTGGGCGCTCGGCGGCGTGACGTATGTCGGGGTCAACGTCACGGGCAGCGACAACAACGCGCCGCAGTTCGACTCCACCGGCAAGCAGGTCGACGGTGACGCGGCCGAGTACACCGCCCGCAACGCCGCGAACCTGGCCTGGCTGGACGAGTCGTTCGCGCAGGCCAAGGCGGCACACTCGGTGGCGGTCATGATCGTGCAGCAGGCCGACATGTGGGCCGCGGCTGACCCGACGCCCCACTTCGCCGACACCAAGCGCGAACTCGCCCGGCTCGCCATCGACTTCCCCGGCCAGGTCGTGATCGTCAACGGCGACAGCCACGTCCTGCAGATCGACAAGCCCCTGAAGGACGCGGCCGGCACGGTGATCCAGAACGTCACCCGGGTCCAGACGTTCGGCAGCGACCAGAACCACTGGGTGAGCGCGACCGTCGACCCGAAGGATCCGAACGTCTTCACGTTCCACCAGCACGTGATCGCGGCCAACGTACCCACGTACGTGAAGCCCTGACGGCCCTGCTCGACCAGACCACGAGGTCGCCGATACGTCAGGCACCTATCGCAGCCTGCGATAGGTGCCTGACGTATCGGTCGTGAAGATTCGGGGTTAGTGCACCGTTACCGAGGGCGCGAGACCACGCAGTTCCTCGGGCAGATCAGCGCCCATCTCCTCGGCCAGCCGCAGTGCCTCTTCGATGAGGGTCTCGACGATCTGTGACTCCGGCACCGTCTTGATGACCTGGCCCTTGACGAAGATCTGGCCCTTGCCGTTACCGGACGCCACGCCCAGATCGGCCTCGCGCGCCTCACCGGGCCCGTTGACCACGCAGCCCATGACGGCGACCCGCAGCGGCACCGGCAGCCCTTCGAGACCGGCGGTGACCTCCTCGGCGAGGCTGTACACGTCGACCTGCGCCCGCCCGCAGGAGGGGCAGGAGACGATCTCCAGGCCGCGCTCCTTGAGGCCCAGAGACTCCAGGATCTGGTTGCCGACCTTGACCTCCTCGACCGGCGGCGCGGACAGCGAGACCCGGATCGTGTCGCCGATGCCCTCGGAGAGCAGCGC
>JAOPWA010000004.1 GCA_025965915.1 Dactylosporangium sp.
GTCCCGGAGCGTCCCAGCCCCTCGTCGGCATGACCGCGCGCCTCGCGGCAGAAGCGGATGCCGTTTGATCGGGCCGGTGCTGGCGAGGTCGCGGCGTCGGATCAACCGATCGCAGCCTTCAGGACCCATGATGTGACATGAGGTCGGTCTTCGAGCTCCGCTCGTCCGGTGGACCACAGGAGTACCTGGACCGGGTCACCTTCCGGCGCGTCGGGGAACAGTCGGGCCAGTACCGCGGCGCACAGCGACTCAGGCGGAAGCCAGCTAATCCCAAGACCCTGCGTAATGTCGTAGGTATGCACCAGAGTCTCGTTGACTCCCAACGCTGCGAAGCCACCCGGGTCAGTCGGCCCCCAGTGCCAGGCGCGAGCGTTCGGTCCAGCCGCGGACAGCGCGCTGCTCAGGAGCCTTCCGCAGGCGGTGACCACCTGGAGCACGTCGCGCGGCGGCGCGGCGGTCTGGATGACGAGGTCGAACGGCAGGTAGGCGTTGCCCGGTCGAGCCGCTACCTGCCCCGCATAGGCCAGAAGGTCATGAGCGACATGGGCGGCTGTTGTCCAGCAGTTCCAGTCCAAAGACCCGGCCCGGCCCTGCCAGTCTCGTGACTCGTGCAGGGTGAGTACTCGTACCATCTCGGCCACGGCCTGGTCGACGTCTCGGCTGTCCATCGAGCGCATGAGAAGGAGCCTTCCAGGTCCGTCCTCGTCTGCGAAGCCCATGTTCCGTACGTCGAACTGCTACGGGATCGCCTCGGCGGAGGTGTCTCAGGTACGAGGACTTGCCGTAGGACCGCTCGATCAGGACGCTCCGTCTGACCGCCTGAGCCCAGGAGCATGACCGCGCGCCTCGCTGCCAGATGAGGGTTGAGAAGGGCGGATCGCAGTGAGGTCCGACTCGACCAGGCAGGCGGTTGCGTGTCGGCTTCGGTATGCCGGGTTACGTCGATCGGCTGGCATGGGATGGCGTGCGTAGGCGTTGTTATGGTCCCGTCATGTCACGTCTGGTGGATCTTCCCGGCTACCGCCGATTCTGGACGGCATCAACGGTGTCGATCTTCGGCAGTTCCGTGACCGGCCTGGCCCTGCAAATCCTCGCGGCAGTCACCCTGCACGCCACGGCCACCCAACTGGGTCTGCTCAACGCCGTCAGCTTCGCTCCATACCTGCTCTTCGGGCTGGTCGCTGGTGTCATCTCCGACCGTTACCGCCGTAAACCGCTGCTCGTCGGCACCGATCTCGGACGTGCGGTACTGCTGTGCGCGATCCCCGCGCTGTACGCCGGCGGCCTGCTCAGCCTGCCGGTGTTGATGCTGCTCGTGGCGGCAACCGGCACGCTGTCACTGTTCTTCGACGCCGCCGACCAGGCGTTCCTTCCATCCCTTGTGCCCGAGCGGCTGCTTACCTCCGCCAATGCCAGGCTGGAACAGTCCGATGCCGTCGCCCAGAGCGTCGGTCCGCTTCTCGCCGGAGTGCTGATCAAAGCGGTCGGTGCCCCAGTGGCGATCGTCGTTGACGCCGCCTCCTATCTGGTATCCGGTCTGATACTGGCCACGATCCCGGTCAAGGAAGCCGCTGTCCCACGGGCTGCGCGTCGCAGCCTGTTGACCGAGCTGCGCGAGGGCACATCGTGGGTGTACCGGCACCGGATGCTGGCACCGATGGCACTGAGCGGACACCTCTGGTTCCTGTCCCACAGCATTCTCGTCACCGTCTATGTGCTTTACCTACTCCGCGGCTCGCAGTCCGGCGGCCTCGGACTCAACGAATTCCAGCTCAGCGTCACCTACGCATGCGCCGGGATCGGGGCAGTGCTGGGTGGAGCGGCGGCGAACCGCTGCGCGAGTCGCTTCGGCGCCGGCCGCAGCATGGTCGTCACCCGTACCCTCATGCCGTTGCCATGGCTCCTGGTGGCGTCGGCGGCGCCCGGCCCGGCCGGCTGGGCGATGGCCGCCGCCGGACAATTTCTCTTCTGGATACCCATGGGCGTCGAGAGCCGAACGAAATGGCCTACCGCCAGTCGGTCACGCCGGACCGCCTGCAGGGCCGGATGAACACCACCATCCGCTCACTCAACCGCGGCGCCGTTGTGGTCGGCGCACCGCTGGGTGGACTCATCGCCGACGCCACCACCTACCGCACCGCCCTGTGGGTCGGCATCGCCGGTTTGGCCGCGTCCGCCACAGTTCTCGGCCTATCGCCGTTCCGTCATGCCGACCACGCCAGGAAGCCTGTGGGTTCCGGCGCCAACACGGGTGCGCTTAGATCGGTGCCCTGAAGCTATCGAGCACAACGCGCGGACACCTGCCCGATCGAGCGCCGCGTTACCGCATCGCACCCCGTTGAAGGGTTCAACGCGAGAGCGAAGCACTTCCGTCGGCAGAATCGGACGCTCGCCGACGGATACCCCTGCGCGCGGATCGCGGCAGATCCGGACGTTCGGTCGCGCGGTCAAACGCCGTCATCGCTGCGCAGCGAGGTCGCGGTTACCAGGAGTTCCGCGGTGCTCCTGTCGCCGGTGACCGAGATGCCGGGCAGCCGTGTGAGCGGGGTGCCGCCGATGATGCAGTCTTTCCACTCTCGGGTGGAAGCAGCAATGGCCGCGTCGGCTCGGCCGAGTTCGGTGACCCGGTGGATCACGGTGGCGTCGGCCGTCATGACCGCGTGGTAGTGCACGGGCGAGAGGTTCTCCTGGCGGGAGTCTGTCAGCGCCAGCGACACCGCCCGCGGGCCGGGGTGGTTCGGAACGGGACGGGCATGGGTGCGCATCGCGAGGACGAGCGTGTCCGGGCTCATGTCGGCATCGAAGGGCATCGAGGGTGATTGCACAGCCCATGCCGACAGAGTCGAGTTGACGACCTCGAGTTGACGGCCCCAGGTGGTGAGTTCGTAGACGTCTGCCCGGCCCGGGCCGGGCAGACGACGTCGCACGGCAACCCCGTGGGTGGTCAGCTCGTGGAGCCGCCGGGTAAGGATGCCCGGCCCGATACCGAGGACGTCGCGCTGCAGGTCGGCGAAGCGCTTGGGTCCGAGCAGCAGCTCACGCACCACGATCATCGTCCACCGCTCGCCGATGAGGTCCAGTGCGTGCGCAGCTGCGCAGCCGTCGTTGTACGAGCCATAGCTCCGCCGGGACACCATCTACACATGATACTACTTTTACAGTAGTGTCCACTACTGATTCGGTAGCGCACGGATCGGGGCCGATCGCACCGGATCGGCGACCCGCAATCGAAAGGTGCTTGTCATGCCCCACGCAACCGACGCAGGGCTTTGGAGCCTCGTCCACGCCGCGCGCCGCTCCCTGGCCGACGACTTGTCCGGTCTCGACCCCGCACGATGGCATCAACCGACCCTGTGCACCGGCTGGGACGTGGAACACGTCGTCGCCCACCTGACCGCCGCCGCCACGACCGGTCGGTGGCGATGGATCCGCAGTATGTTGCTCGCCGGTTTCCGCCCCGCCGTGCACAACGAACGTCGCCTGCGCGAGCACCTGGGACCCACCCCCGCGGAGACGCTCACCCGATTCGAGGCCGTTGTTGAGGCGACGGTCGCCCCAACCGCGGACACGGCCGCCTACCTGGGTGAAGTACTTGTCCACAGCCAGGACATCCGGTGCCCCCTGGGCATCAGCACGGAGCCGGACGTCCGGGCACTCACGGCAGTGGCGGACTTCTACGCCCGGCGCAACTTCACCGTCCCCAGTAAGACCCTCGCATCAGGGCTGCGGATGACGGCCACGGACGGCCCGTTCAGGGCGGGAGAGGGCGCAACAGTCTCCGGTCCGACCCTGGCACTGGTGATGACGATGGCTGGCCGGCGCGCATACCTCGACCACCTCGAAGGCGAGGGCCGCGACATTATCATTGACCGGCTTAGATGACGGCGGGCGTTCACGCATCGCTGCCCGCCTCGAACCATCGCCGGAGACGTCCGCACATCGGCACGTCCGGATGCAGGCACCCGCGATCCGGTTACCTTCCGTGACGAGCGCTTCGCGGCAGATGCGAGCATGCGTAAGCCTGGACTCACCGTCGTAGCTCGGCCACCTTGCCCAGCCGCTCGAGCTTGTGCGGGTTGCGGATCGCGTAGATCTGGGTGATCCGGCCGTCCTCGATGACGAACGACACGGCCGTGTCGTTCTCGCCGCCGGGGTCGATGCGCGCCGCGATGCC
>JAOPWA010000011.1 GCA_025965915.1 Dactylosporangium sp.
TCGATCTACTGGGGCGACCGCGGGGCATCTTCCGTCGTGGCGCCACCGATGAGGACGTACGTCTTGCGGATCGTCTCCCGCACCACCCACGTTCCACGCCATCCGACGGGAAGGACGAGCAGCGACCCGGGTAGCAGATCGGCGCTCACCCCGTCGTCACCTCGGACGGTGCCCGAGCCGCTGAGGATCTGGCAGATCTCGGTGTAGTCGTCGCGTACGGCGGTGAACTCACCGGGTTCGCACTCCCAGATTCCCGTCGAGGTGGGGGCAGCGGACTGCCACACGCTCAGGCTCGCCTCGACCTGACCGGTCCGGCTCGTCGGTTTGGGCTGTGGTGCGGGCAGCGTCACCGTGTCGGCGGCGATGTGCCGCAGGCTGACCGGCGTCGTCACATCATCTGATGTTGTCGGGTTTTGCGAGTCACTCACGTTGGTTCCTTTGCCTTGATCGGAGAACGTTCGGGGCTCAGCGGCCCGTGATCATGTTTGCCACGCGCGCGATCTTGCTCGTCGCGGGCAGTTCCCGCTTGTATTCGCGCCGGTCCGCGGCACGGTACAGGGTGTACATCGCCTGGACGCCGAGCCAGCGCAGGGGTTCCGGCTCCCATGGGCGGACCCGACGCCCGACCCACGGCAGCCTCGTCAGCTCGGTGTCACGGCGAAGCACCAGATCAGCGAGCGTGCGG
Organism: Dactylosporangium sp.; assembly: GCA_025965915.1. Classification (GTDB taxonomy): domain Bacteria; phylum Actinomycetota; class Actinomycetes; order Mycobacteriales; family Micromonosporaceae; genus Planosporangium. Next base: position 686 of record JAOPWA010000011.1, read on the forward strand.
CCCGCGAGGTTGGTGGTCGTCAGGCCGCTTCCGACGTAGCCACCCGCCGTACCCAGGCCGGTGGACTGGTCGAGAACCACCGTGGCGCACCAGTCTCGTGGTACACCAAGGACCCCGCACCAGGCTTGCGCGATCGGGATGTCACGGACCGCGGGGAACATGTCGTGCAGGAGACCGGTCAGCGCCTCGATGGTCCACTCCTGGGTCGCACCACGATCGTCCGTGCGTGAGCCGTACCGGTAGGGGATGCCGCGACCGCCGAGGGCGATTCGGTCATCAGCGGTGCGTTGCGCGTACATGTATGCGTGCGCGAAGTCACCGAGCAGTTCGGCGCCGCACCATCCGATCTGCGCCTTCACCGATGCGGGCAGCGGGTCAGTGACGATCATGGAGGAGTTCATCGGAAGCCAGTTGCGACGCTGGCCCTTGATGCTGGCGGTGAACCCCTCCAGGCAGCGAAGGACTATCGGTGCCCGGACGGTGCCTCGGTCTGTTCGCGCGGTCTGCGGGGTGATGTCGCTGACGGTCGTTTGCTCATAGATGGTGACGCCCATGCGCTCGACGGCGGAGGCGAGGCCCTGCACGAGCTTGGCCGGCTGGACCCTGGCGCAGTGCGGGGAGAACGTGCCCGCGCGAGCGTCCGCGACGACCACTCGACCGTCGAGCTCGTCTCGGCTCAGCAAACGGAAGTCGTCGGGCTCCGCGCCCCACTCGCGTTCGAATTCAAGGCTGTCGTGCAGCCGGGCAACCTGCGCCTGGTTACGTGCGACGTGTAGTAGCCCATCCTTCACGATGTCGGCTTCGATGCCTTCGGCGCTGGCCACCGCGACAACCTCGTCGACCGCCGCGCGCATCGCCCGCAGCAGGTCGACGACGCCCTGACGGCCGTGGGTCGAGGCGTAGCCAGGTCTGGACCCGGCCAGTTCGGAGGAGAGCCAGCCGCCGTTACGGCCGGAGGCGCCGAAACCCGCGAACTCCTTTTCCAGCATGACGATCCGCAGGTCGGGCTGCTCCCGCTTCAGGTAGTACGCGGTCCACAGTCCGGTGAAGCCGGCGCCGACGATGCAGACGTCCGCCTCACGGTCCCCGGGTAGCGGTGGACGGTACTTCGGAAGTTCGGTGCTGGAATACCAGTACGACACGCCGCCATTGGGGACGCCACCGCGAGCGGTTGTATCGACCCGATTCATTGCATTACCCATCGGTGCACTCCAAGCGTTCTGTCTTGCGCAACGGCTAATTCGCCGTCAGAGCGGGCGTGTTGTCGGGCGCGGTCGCCGCGCCTCCGGGGTCGGCAGGCAGCACCGCCGCGTCTTCTGCGCGGAAGGTGAGCCACACCTCGTCTCCGGGACGGCTGGCGCTGACGTCGCCGGCCGATTCCCGTACCAGGACCTGGCTTCCGTCAGCGAGTTCGATCGCCAGCTTCCGGGCGCTTCCGAGGTAGATTTCCTGTCGAACTCGACCACGGACCGAGTTGCCAGCCGGCTGTGCCTGATCAATCGGCAGCAGCCGGATACGTTCCGGTCGCACCATCAGGGTCGCCGGTTCACCGCTGGCGACCTCGCCCCGGTGCGCCCGAAGCGTGCTGCCGAGACTCTGCACGGCGCAGCCGTCGGTCTCGCCGGTCGCCACGCCGTGGAAGAGCGAGGACTCGCCGAGGAACTGCGCGACGAACACCGTGCTCGGCCGCTCATAGAGGTCTTCGGCGGTACCGACCTGTTCGATCCGTCCGTCGTTGAAGACCGCGATGCGGTCGGACAGGACAAGAGCCTCGTCCTGGTCGTGCGTGACGTAGACGAACGTGGTGCCGAGTTCGGCATGGATGCGCTTGATCTCCAACTGCAGCGAGTCGCGCAACTTCTTGTCCAGCGCACCGAGGGGCTCATCCATGAGGAGCACGCGAGGGCTGTAGACCATCGCCCGGGCGAGGGCGACGCGCTGCTGCTGTCCACCGGACAGTTGCTGCGGCATCCGATGGCCGAGGTCGGCCAGTCCGACGGTCTTCAACGCTTCGTGTACCAGATTCTGGCGCTCCGACCTTGGCACCTTCCGTTGGCGTAGCGGGTAGGTGACGTTCTCGACCACGGACATGTGTGGAAACAGTGCGTAGTGCTGGAAGACCATGCCGATGTTTCGCTTGTGCGGCGGCAACGAGTGAACCGGCTTGTCGTCGATGAGCAGTTCGCCCGCGGTCACATCGATGAATCCCGCGATCATGTTCAGGGTCGTCGTCTTACCCGAACCGCTGGGCCCGAGGAGCGTGAGGAATTCGCCGGGACGCGCCTCGAGGTTGATGGCATCGACAGCGGTCGCCCCGCCGTAGCGCTTTGTCAGCCCCTTGAGCGTGATGGAGGCCCCATGCGAGGACAGGTCAGCGGACACGGTTCCTCCGAGCGATGTAGACAGTTACGGTCAGCGTGGCCACGGTCGTGAAGGCCAAGATGAGCGTGGCGGCGGCCGCGATCGTCGGATCGGTGTCACGGGTCACTGACGCGTACATCTTGACCGGCAGGGTCTGCAGGTAGGGGCTCTGGATGAACAGAGCCATCACCACCTCGTCGAAGCTGGTGACGAACGCGAACAGCGCGCCCGAAATCACGCCGGGTGCCACGAGGGGAAGCGTTATCTGCCGGAACGTGGCCCAACGGTTGGCTCCGCAGACGGCTGCCGCGTTCTCGAGCCGGCGGTCGAATCCCTGCAGGCTCGCGATCACCGGAATGACCACGAAGGGTAGCGCCAGTACGCTGTGCGCCACGACGAAGCCGAACGTCGTGCCCAGGAGCCGTGCCTTCAGAAACATCGCGTACAGCCCGATCGCCACCACGATGACCGGCACGATCATCGGGGCCAGGACCACGGCTCGGACCGCCTGCTGACCCCGGAACTTGGACCGCGTGATCGCCACCGCGGCGGCTGTCCCCGCCACCGTGGCGACGACGACGACGAGCAGTCCCACCTTCAGGCTGGCGGTCAGCGCGGCGATCCAACTGGGGTCGTCGAAGAAGTTGCTGTACCAGCGCGTCGACCAACCGGTTGGCGGGAAGGCGAAGGACGGCTTGTCCGACAGGCTCAGCGGGATCACTACCAGGGACGGAGCAACCAGCCAGAGTGCGACGAGGGCACAGAAAACCCAGAGCAGGAGCCGCCATGCCCGGACGGAGAGCTTGTTCATGAGGTCCCCACTTGAGCCCGTCGTCTCGTCGAGCGGCGAATCGACACCATGAGAACCGCGAGGATGGCAAAGGTGATGGCGAGAAGTACCACCCCCATGGCTCCTCCTCGACCCCATAGAAGCAGTCCGTTCACCTGCGTGAAGATCTGCTGACTGACCAGCGAGTCACGTGGTGAACCCAGCAGTGACGGCGTCACGTAGAAGCCGAGGCTGCTGATGAACACCATCAGCGATCCGGCTCCGACTCCGGGCAGTGACAGGGGCAGCCAGATGCGGACGAATGAGGTGAGCGGTCGGGCCCCGAGGCTCGACGACGCCAGGATCAGTCGGCGGTCGATGTTGCTCATCACCGCGTACAGGGGCATCACGACGAACGGCAGCAGGATCTGACTCATACCGATGATGACGCCGACGTTCGTCCTGATCAGTTGCGGGTGGCCCAGGCCGACGCCGGCCAGGAGGCGCTGGATCAGTCCGTTGTCCTGCAGCAGAATGACCCAGGCGAATGTACGCACCATCAGGCTCGTCCAGAACGGCACCAGGACGAGCAGCGTCAGCACAGCACGGAGCTTCGGGCCCGCGGCGACCATCGCGTACGCATACGGATAGCCGATCAGCAGGCACACGGCGGTCACCTTGATCGCGGTGGTGAACGTCCGCATCAGCACGCGCCTCTGCACCGCATCGCCCAGGTACCAGGTCAGATTGTCGAAGCCCGGTTGCGGGTCCGTGAACGCATACCACAGCATGATCACCAGAGGTACGACGAACGCGCCGGCGAGCAGGACAACCGAGGGCGTCAGGAGGGCGGCACGGCCCCACCTTTCGGATGGGGCCGCTCGACCACCCGCTGCTCCACGTTGATTCGTGGATGGCGTGAGAGCCTCGACGACAGTCATCGAGTCGACTTAGCCGTTCAGCCAGTTCGTGTAGGCAGTGACCATGGCGTCATGGTTCTGTGCCCACCAGGCGTTGTCCACCTTGAAGACGTCCTTCTGGCGCTCCGGAGTCGTCGTCAGGAACGACTTCGCCAAGTCGTCCTGGTTCGGCTTGGCGTCAATGTTGATGGGGCTGTAGGAGGTGAGCTCGGTGAGTTTCGCCTGCTGCTCGGCGCCGAGGTAGTAGTTGATCATTGCCATGGACGCCTTGGGGTTCTTGGCGCCGACGGGCACCGCGATGGCATCCGCCTCAGGCATCCACTGGTTCCAGATGGGCTTGTACGCCGCGCCGTTCTTGACCGCGGAGTAGGCACGGCCACTCCAGAGCAGCTCCATGTCAACCTGACCCGACTCGAGGAACTGTTGTGCCTGCGCACCCGTTGACCAGAACACCAGGTCCTTGCGGATGGACGACATCTTCTTCAGGGCACGGTTCGCATCGATCGGGTACATGGACTGGGGCGAGACGCCGTCGGCGAGCAACGCACCTTCGAGGACGCCGGGGTCGACGTCGCCGGTTCCGCCCTGGATGCCGCGCTTACCGGGGAACTTCGCGGTGTCGAAGAAGTCGGCCCAGCCCGTCGGCGGGTTCGTACCGTACTTCTTCGTGTTGTAGACCAGGATCAGGCCGTAACTCATGGCGGGTATCGAGCACTTGTCGGTGATGAGTCCCGCCGGAATCTTGCTGGTGTCCACAATCGAGGTGTCCAGCGGCATGAACAGCTTTCCACACTGCTGCGCGGCGAAGATGTTCGTGGTGTCGATGACGTCCCAGGTGACGTTGCCTGCCTGCACCTGCGCCTTGATCTTGGCGTTGTCCGTCGGGCCGTCCTGAAGGATTTTCGCGCCGGACTCGGTGCCGAACGGGTTGATGGCTGCCTTGGCCTGGCCGTCCTGGTAGATGCCTCCGTAGGACACGAAGGTCAGCGTTTCTCCTTTGAGGGCACCGGCTTTCACGGTGCCGGCCTTCGCCGGACCGGAGCCGAGATCCGGGCCTTTACCGCTCCCGGCAGGGCTGCCCCCGCCACACGCAGCGAGCAGCAAGGTGGCGGCGATCGTGCCGCCGGTCATTATCGCCCGGCGACTGCGGGCGTACTCCAGCCTGTGCATGACAGTCTCCTTTGAACGTGGGTGCGCTCGACTGAACGTGGGTGCGCTCGACCAAGGCAGGTGCCGCGACCTGAGGATGCGAAGGTCCGGTGTGCGTGCTCGGATGGCGTGGCGGGCCGAATGTCGGCTATGCGACTGTCTTACGGAACGCCCGATGTCGGAGGGCTGATGATCCAGAGCACCTCTGCGGGATGCTCGCCGTTGTTACGAAGGGTGTGCGGCGTCGAGGTGCGGTATTCGGCGTTGTCGCCGACGTCGAGTGGATACTCGGTCCCGGCCAGCTCCAACGTCACGCTCCCGGCGACGACGAGGAGCATCTCCTGGGCGTCCCCGTGGGTGAACGCCTCGCCGGCGTCGCCTCCGGGAAGCAACTCTCCGGCGTAGACCTCGAGGTTGCGCAGGGGCTTCTGCGACAACAGGTACTTGGAGGTCAGATTGCTGGCGTGAATCTCCGGCCGCTCCGCCCTCCGTAGGACCTTGGGTCGGTTCGTGTCTTCGTCCGTGAAGAGGTCGGGCAGCGTGATTCCAAGCCCCTCGACCAACTTGCGCAGTGTGCTGATGCTTGCGTTCACCTGGCCGCGTTCGAGCTGGCTGAGGAACCCCGGCGAGGTCTGTGCCTGCGACGCCAACGCTCGCAGGCTCATGCGACGGGCCAACCGGAACTCGCGAATGCGCGCGCCGAGTGTCTCCTCCGGCGACGACCCGCCTTCGGCCGGCGAGGCCCCCTCAAGCTCCATGCGAACACCCGTTCCGTAACAGGCACCGAACGTTCTATGTCAACGAACGTTGTGTTCGCTATCACAACATAGGTAGCAGCACGCGGATGCACAAGACCTCAAAGTGATGAATCTTTCCGAGCTCTGGGCGACCGTTGAACCCGAGGTTCGCGTAGCTGCTCCATCGGCTATGGCGGCTGCCGCAGCAATGCCAGCCCGACCCCAGCCGTGAGTACCCGAGCGCCGCAGTCCGGCCCGTTTCCGACGAAACGTTCAGATGCATGCACCCGGTGCCGATGAGAGGCGATGTACCGGCTGAAGGCGACGGGTGGTTCAAGTGGACAGAGGCACGCACCCGCTGGGACGTGACTTGGACCCGGCGGAGCTGACCGGCCTGACGGTCGAGGCGGAGATCGGGCGTAGCCCGTACACGATGGTGCACCGGGTACGCCACGGTGACCGTCACTATGCCCTCAAACAACCGCGCACCGCCACGGCCGACGACACGGCCATCCTGGCCTCCTTCTGCCGCGAGGCCGGGCTGCTCGCCTGCGTCGACCACCCCGGAGTGCTGCGCGCCTACGCCGCCGGCCGTTACGACGGCCGGCCGGCCCTGGTCACCGAGCTGATCGACGGCGGCTCGCTCGCCGCCGAACTGGTCAACGGAGCGCTGCCGCTCGACCGCGTGACGGCTCTCGCCGGCGAGCTGGCCGAGGCGCTGGCCGCCGCCCACCGCACGGGGCTGGTACACCGTGATATCAAGCCCCAGAACATCATGGTGCCGCCCGGTCGTCCGGCGGTGCTGATCGACTTCGGCCTCGCGGCCCTCGGGCAGAACCCGGTCGCGGAGGATTCCGCGGTCGGCACCTTCGCGTACGGCGCACCCGAGCAGTCGGGCATGCTCAAGCGCCCGGTTGATGCCCGGTCTGACCTGTATTCGCTGGGCGCCGTGCTGTTCGAGTGCCTCACCGGGAACCCGCCGTACCTCGCCGGCGACGTCGGCGAACTGCTGCGGCTGCACGCCGTGGCGCCGGTACCGGATCTGCGGGTGCTGCGGCCCGACGTCGACCCGGCCTTCGCCGCCGTGGTCACGCGCCTGCTCGCCAAGGACCCAGACGACCGGTACCCGAGCGCGACGGCGTTGCTGGCGGCGCTCGGTCGTACCCCCGGCGCGGGTGGCCCCGCCACTACGGCCGGTGGCCCCGCCACGGCGGCGGTCGCCGGCAGCGAGTGGCCGCTGTGCGGGCGGTCAATCGAACAGCAGACCCTTCTGGCCCGCTGGGAGCGGGCCAGAAGCGGGCACGGAGGTGTCGCGGTGGTCCGCGGGTCGGCCGGCGGTGGCCGCAGCCGGCTCGCCGCCGAGGTCGCGGCGGTCGCGAGCGGGTCCG
>JAOPWA010000032.1 GCA_025965915.1 Dactylosporangium sp.
CTCTATTGACAAGGCGCGATCCGTACGGATCGCGCCTTGTCAATAGAGTACGGGACTAGTGCTCCCGAAAGCGGCAGATGCGCACGAACTCCTCGGCGTCAATGCTGGCACCGCCAACCAGTGCCCCGTCCACATCGGGCTGTGCCATGATCGACGCGATGTTGTTGGCCTTCACCGAACCGCCGTACAGGATGCGTACCCGGTCGGCGACGTTGCCGTGATGGTCGGCAAGCCGGTTGCGCAGCGCGCCGATCACCTCCTGGGCGTCCTCGGGAGTGGCCGTCTTACCGGTCCCGATCGCCCAGACCGGCTCGTAGGCCACCACGACCTTCTCGACCTGGTCGGGCTTGAGTCCGTTGAGGGCCGCGTCCAACTGCCCAACAGTGTGCGCAACGTGGTTGCCCGCCTCGCGGACCTCCAACCCCTCCCCCACGCACAGGATCGGAGTCAGGTCGTTGGTGAGTGCCGCCTTGACCTTCCTGGCGACCTCGGCGTCGTCCTCGTGGTGGTACGCGCGCCGCTCCGAGTGCCCGACCACCACGTACTGGCAGCCCAGCTTCGCCAGCATGCCGCCGGAGATGTCACCGGTGTAGGCGCCGGAGACGTGCGGTGAGAGATCCTGCGCGCCGTATCCGATCAGCAGCTTGTCGCCATCGATGAGGGTCTGGACGCTGCGGATGTCGATGAACGGCGGCAGCACCACCACCTCGACGTCGCTGAGCTGCTTCTCGGTGAGACTGAACGCCAACTTCTGCGTCAGCGCGATGGCCTCGAGGTGGTTGAGGTTCATCTTCCAGTTGCCGGCCATCAACGGCCGGCGCGCGCTCGCCCCACTCATGATTCGAGCACCTCGATGCCGGGTAGTTTCTTGCCTTCCAGGTATTCCAGGGACGCCCCGCCACCGGTCGAGATGTGGCCGAATGCGTCCTCGGGGATGCCGAGCTTGCGCACCGCCGCCGCGGAGTCGCCGCCGCCGACAACCGTGAACCCGTCGACCTTCGTGATCGCCTCGGCCACTCCCCTGGTTCCGGCGGCGAACGGCTCCAGTTCGAACACGCCCATCGGCCCGTTCCAGAACACCGTCTTGGCGCCGGCCAGCGCGTCGGTGAATGCGGCCACCGACTCGGGACCGATGTCGAGGCCGAGCCAACCGTCGGGAATCGAGTCGGCCGGCACCGTCCGGGTCTGCGCGTCGGCGGCGAACTTGTCGGCCACCACGATGTCGACCGGCAGCACGATCTTGTCGCCGGCCCGGGAGAGCAGGTCGCCGCAGGTGTCGACCATGTCCTCTTCCAACAGCGAGGCGCCGACGCTGTGGCCCTGCGCCTTGAGGAACGTGAAGCACATGCCGCCACCGATGAGCAGCTTGTCCACCTTGGGCAGCAGGGCCTGGATCACCGCGAGCTTGTCGGAGACCTTCGAACCGCCGAGTACGACCACGTACGGTCGTGGCGTGTCGTCACCGGTCAGGCGGCGCAGCACCTCCAGCTCGCGCAGCACCAGCCAACCGGCGTAGTGCGGCAGAAGCTTCGCCACGTCGTACACGCTGGCGTGCTTGCGGTGCACGGCGCCGAACGCGTCGTCGACGTACGCCTCGCCGAGCGTGGCCAACTGACGGGCGAACGCCAACCGCTCCTCGTCGTCCTTACTGGTCTCCCCCGGGTTGAATCGCAGGTTCTCCAGCAGGGCCAGCTCGCCGTCGCCCAGGCCGTTGACGGTCGTGCGGGCGCTCTCACCGACGGTGTCGGTGGCGAACGCGACCGGCGAGTCAAGCAGCTCAGCCATCCGGTTGGCGATCGGCGCGAGCGAGTACTTGGGGTCGGGCGCGCCCTTCGGACGGCCGAGGTGCGAGCAGACCACGACCCGGGCACCCGCGTCACGCAGGGCGGTCAACGTCGGCAGGACCGCGCGGATGCGGCCGTCGTCGCTGATCTGCCCGTCGGCGAGGGGGACGTTGAGGTCGGCGCGCACCAGCACCCGCCGACCTCGTACCCCCTCGCTGAGCAGCTCATCGAGGGATTTCACAGCTGCGAGCCCACCAACTTCACCAGGTCGACGAGGCGGTTGGAGTAGCCCCACTCGTTGTCGTACCACCCGACGACCTTGGCCTGGTTGCCCTGCGCCATCGTCAGCGAGGCGTCGAACGTGCAGCTCGGCGGGGTGTTCGCGATGTCGCTGGACACGATCGGGTCTTCGGTGTAGTAGAGGTACCCCTTCAGCGGGCCCTCCGCGGCGGCCTTGAAGGCGTTGTTGATCTCATCCTTGGTGGTTTCGCGGCCCAGCTCGAGCACGAGGTCGGTCACCGAGCCGGTCGGCACCGGCACCCGCATCGCGATGCCGTCCAGCTTCCCCTTGAGCTCCGGGATGACCAGGCTGGTGGCCTTCGCGGCACCGGTCGTGGTCGGGATGATGTTGATCGCCGCGGCCCGGGCCCGGCGCAGGTCCGAGTGCGGGAAGTCCAGGATCACCTGGTCGTTGGTGTACGCGTGGATCGTCGTCATCAGGCCCTTGTTGATGCCGAAGTTCTCCAGCAGCACCTTCGCCATCGGCGCGACGCAGTTGGTCGTGCAGGACGCGTTCGAGATGATGTTGTGGCTGCGCGCATCGTACTTGTCTTCGTTGACGCCGATCACGATGGTGATGTCCTCGCCCTTGGCGGGCGCGGAGATGATGACCTTCTTGGCTCCGGCCTCGATGTGCTTGCGGGCGTCGTCGGCCTTTGTGAAGCGGCCGGTCGACTCGATGACGACATCCACGCCCAGCCGGCCCCAGCCCAGGGCGGCGGGGTCACGCTCGGCCTGGGTATTGATCCGCTTGCCGTTGACCGAGATCGACTCATCGTCGTAGGTGATGTCGGCGTCGAGCTTGCCCAGCAACGAGTCGTACTTGAGTAGGTGCGCGAGTGTCTTGTTGTCGGTCAGGTCGTTGACGCCCACGATCTCGACGTCGGCGCGTTGGTCGAGAACCGCGCGGAAGAAGTTACGGCCAATGCGGCCAAACCCGTTGATTCCAACCCGGATGGTCACAGGACACATCTCCTCGCCGTGTCGCCGGTGCCCCTTGGCAGCCGGCCGCCCAGAGTGATCTGGCCGCTGCCGCGGCCCACGCCACCGCGAAAGACCGATCGAACACGCGACGGCGACGCCCGACGAGCGACCCGAGTCGGCCTCGTCGCCGAACAACGTGACGATATCGCCAGTCGGAAACTCCCGCCGCACGGGGGCACTGATTTGATCACAATGGTGCGTGCGCCGAAGTCGATTCTTCGGCGGCGACGAGACGTCAGCCCACCATCATCTCGGGAGTGACGGCCGATTCGGTATCAGGAATGCCGAGGTCGCGGGCGCGCTTGTCGGCCAGCGCCAGCAGGCGGCGGATCCGGCCGGCGATCGCGTCCTTGGTCATCGGCGGGTCCGCGAGGGCGCCCAACTCCTCAAGCGATGCCTGCCGGTGCTCCAGACGCAACCGGCCCGCGCTGAACAGGTGGTTGGGCGCTGTCTCGCCGAGGATCTCCAACGCCCTGGCCACCCGCGCAGCCGCGGCGACCGCTGCTCGTGCGGACCGACGCAGGTTGGCGTCGTCGAAGTTGGCCAGCCGGTTGGCGGTCGCGCGGACCTCCCGCCGCACCCGCCGCTCCTCCCAGGCCAGCACGCTGCTGTGCGCGCCGATACGGGTGAGCATCGCGCCGATGGCGTCGCCGTCCTTGACCACGACCCGGTCGACGCCGCGCACCTCCCGCGCCTTCGCCGTGATGCCCACCCGCCGGGCCGCACCCACCAGCGCGAGCGCCGACTCGGGGCCCGGACAGGTGACCTCCAACGCGCAGGAGCGGCCGGGCTCGGTCAGCGAGCCGTGGGCCAGGAACGCTCCCCGCCAGGCGGCTACGGCACAGCACATGTTGGCCGACACGACATGTGACGGCAGACCACGGACCGGCCGACCACGCACGTCGAGCAGGCCGGTCTGACGGGCGAGTGCCTCGCCGTCCTTGACCACCCGCAGGATGAAATGGGTCGCCTTACGCAGCCCACCGGAGGCCAGCAGGTGCACCTCGCTGGCGTAGCCGTACACCTCGGCGATCTCGGTGCGCAGCCGCCTCGCGACGGAGTTGGTGTCCAGCTCCGCCTCCACCACCACTCGTCCGGAGACGATGTGCAGCCCACCCGCGAATCGCAGGAGGGCCGCCATCTCCGCACGGCGGCAGCAGGGCTTGGTCACGCTAACCCGGCTGAGCTCGTCTTTGACCGCGCCGGTCATCGCCATTGTGTCGTCACCTCGTGGGCCGATCCGTCGTCTTGCGTCAGTATCCACCGCCGGCCCTGGCGGGCCGACTCGATCATGGAAGACCCAGCACCGCCTCCAGGGCTGCCGCGAGCGCGGCCGGGTCATGTCGTGGAGAACCGTCAGGCACCGCGATAGGCGCGAGCGACAGTCGCGCACCCAGCGATTCTGCCGCACGGTGTACCGGCTCGGGGTCCCCAACCGCTTTCCCGTCGGCAAGTACTACATCGACCCGGAGGCCCGGTAGGTAACGGGTCAGCGCCGCCAAATGGTCGGGCAGCGAAAGTCCGAAGGTCTCCTTCTCGGCCGCGAGATTGAGCGTGACCAGGCGCTTCCCCCGGCTAGCCGTCACCGCAGCGGCCAGATCGGGTACGAGCAGGTGAGGGATGACACTCGTGAACCACGAGCCCGGCCCGAAGATCAGCCAGTCGGCCGCCTCGACCGCCGCCAGCACCTCGGCGCAGGCCGTCGGTCGCCCCGGCTGCAGACGCACGGTCTGAACCTCGCCCCGCGTGACCGCGACCGCGTGCTGGCCGCGGATGGCCACCACCTCGTCCGGTCGGGCCGGGTCACCGCCGAGAACGTCGGCTTCGATGCTCACCGCCTGGCACGACATGGGCAGCACCCGGCCGCAGCAGCCCAGCATCCCGGCGGCGTGGTCGAGTGCCCCCACCGGGTCGCCGAGCATCTCCATCAGCCCCAGAAGCACCAGATTGCCGACGGCGTGGCCGGACAGGTACCCGTCCCCGTCGAAGCGGTGCTGGAAGAGGTCGGCCGTGACGTCGCCGGCCGGCGAATCGATGTCGGCCAGCGCGACGAGTGCCTGCCGGAGGTCTCCGGGTGGCAGCCCGCCGCGCTCGGCACGCAATCGACCGCTGGAACCACCGTCGTCGCCTACCGTGACAACCGCTGTGACGTCCAACTCACGCCGATGTCGGCCCCGGCTCCATTGCTGTCGCAGCGACCGCAGTGCCCGCAGCGACGCCGAGAGCCCGTGGCCACCGCCGAACGCAACGACGCGAACCGTGCCACCCTCGCTCATTCACGCCCCAGATCACGATGCTGGGCCGACGCCGACATCTGCGACTCGCGCAGCCGCCGCGCCAACTCCTCAGCGATCGCGACGCTGCGGTGCTTACCGCCGGTGCAGCCGACAGCCACGGTGACGTAGCGCTTTCCCTCCCGCTCGAACCCCGGGGTGGTCGCGTTGAGCAGCTGAGCCAGGGTTTCCACGAACGTGACCGCCCCGCGCTGACCCAACACGTACCGGCTGACCTCCGGTTCGCGGCCGGAATGGTCGCGCAGCTCAGGGACCCAGTACGGGTTGGGAAGGAACCGGGCGTCGACGACGAAGTCGGCGTCGGGAGGTAACCCGTACTTGAAGCCGAACGACAGCACGGTCACCCGCAGCCGGCGGGCGTCCTCAGCGCCGAACATCTCCTCGACGCGCATGCGGAGCTGGTTGACGTTGAGGTGGCTGGTTTCGATGACGACGTCGGCCTGCTCGCGCGCCTCCCGCAGAAGCTCCCGCTCGGCGGCGATGCCGTCGGACAGTCGCCCCTCACCCTGCATCGGGTGGGGGCGGCGAACACTTTCGAACCGCCGGATCAGCACCTCGCTGTCGGCGTCGACGAAGACCACCTGCGGGTGGAAGCCGCGCTCCCGCAGCGCCTTGACGGCACCGGCGAGGTCGGTGGAGAAGGCTCGGCTGCGCACGTCGAGGACCATCGCGGTGCGCCGGGCCGCGCCACCGGCGGCGAAGGCCAGCTCGGCCATGTCGAGCATGAGCGCCTGTGGCAGGTTGTCCACCACGTAGTATCCGACGTTCTCCAGCGCCCTGGCCACGGTGCTGCGACCGCCGCCGGACACCCCTGTCACGATGACCAGGTCGGTCTCCGAGCGCTGCGGCCCTGGCGTCTCCGCGGTAGGTGCCGTTCGTTGCGTCACGCTTCCCCCTCGCCCGTCCCGCGGCTCCGTCACCATGACCCCGCCGACGGCTCACACCGGCAACGATCCTAGGGGCCTTGCGGCGCGCCGTTGGCGTCGGCCGTGTCTTCCGTGGAGAGAAGTGTGGCTGTTGGGGCGGAAGCCGGTCCGCCGTTGGTGGGAGCCGGAGCACCGGTCGGCTGCGCGCCGAGGGCGGCCAGGGTGGCCTCCGCCGTACGCCGGCCGATCCCCGGCACCTCGATGATCTCCTCGACGGTCGCCGCCTTCAGTCGCTTGAGTGAGCCGAAGTGTCGCAGCAACGCCTTCCGGCGTACGTCGCCGAGGCCGGGCACGGTGTCCAGGTCGGAGGCGATCATCCGCTTGGAGCGCTTCTGCCGGTGATAGGTGATGGCGAAGCGGTGCGCCTCGTCGCGGACCCGTTGCAGGAGGTAGAGGCCTTCCGAGGTGCGCGGGAGGATCAGCGGGAACTCCTCGTCGGGGACCCACACCTCTTCGAGTCGCTTCGCCAGGCCGCAGACCGCCACGTCGGTGATGCCCAGATCGGTGAGGACGCGCGCGGCCGCGTTCACCTGGGGTTGGCCACCATCGACCACGACCAACTGCGGAGGGTATGCGAACCTGCGCGGCCTGCCGGTCTCCGGATCGATGCCGGGACGGTCGGCGATCCCCGGCTCCGGGCATGGCATCCCCGGCGCCTCGGCACCAGGTGCCTGGGCACCTGTGGACTCGCCATCCTGCGGGCCGCCACGTTCGGCTGCGGCCAGCACTGCACCGTCGGACCCGGCGAGCGCCTGTTTGTACCGGCTGAAACGGCGACGCAGCACCTCGGATATCGCCGACACGTCGTCGGTGGCCCCGGTGATCGCGAACCGCCGGTATTCGCTCTTGCGCGCCAGCCCGTCTTCGAACACGACCATGCTCGCCACCACGTCGGTGCCCTGGATCTGCGACACGTCATAGCACTCGACCCGCAGCGGCGCGCTGTCAAGGCCGAGCGCGTCGGCGATCTCCTCCAGGGCCTTGCCACGGGTGGTCAGGTCACCGGCCCGGCGCAGCTTGTGCTGGGTCAGCGCCTGCTCGGCGTTGCGGGCCACGGTCTCCTGGAGAGACTTCTTGTCGCCGCGCTGGGGAACCCGGATCGTGACGCGGCTGCCACGCAGGCCGGACAGCCAATCCGCGAGGGCGTCGGCATCGGCCGGCAACTCCGGCACCAGCAGTTCGCGCGGCAACTCGCCGCTAGCTCCCCCGGTCTCGCTCTCCTCGCCGTACACCTGGGAGCAGAAGTGGTGGACGAGGTCGCCAGGGCTGAGATCCTCGGTCTTCTCCACGATCCAGCCCCGCTGGCCCCGCACCCGACCGCCACGCACATGGAACACCTGCACCGCGGCCTCGAGAGGGTCGTCGGCGAACGCCACGACATCGGCGTCGGTGCCATCGCCGAAGACGACGGCCTGCTTCTCCATCGCCCGGCGCAGCGCCGCCAGGTCGTCGCGCAGCCGGGCGGCGAGCTCGAACTGCAGCTCACTGGAGGCCGCCTGCATCTCCCGCTCCAGACGCTTGACCATCGAGTCGGTCTTGCCGGCCATGAAGTCGCAGAAGTCGAGCACAATCTGGCGGTGCTCATCGGCGCTCACCCGTTCGACGCATGGCGCCGAGCACTTGCCGATGTATCCGAGCAGGCACGGGCGGCCGATCTGGCCGGCCCGTTTGAACTCCCCGGCCTTGCAGGTGCGCGCGGGAAAGACGCGCAGCAGCAGGTCGAGTGTTTCGCGGATGGCCCAGGCGTGGGCGTAGGGCCCGAAGTAGCGCACCCCTTTGCGCTTGGCCCCCCGCATCACCTGCAGCCGCGGGTACTCCTCGTCGAGGGTCACCGCCAGATAGGGGTAGGTCTTGTCGTCGCGGTAGCGAACGTTGAACCGCGGGTCGTACTCCTTGATCCAGGCGTACTCGAGTTGAAGTGCCTCGACCTCGGTGCCCACCGTGACCCAGTCGACCGATGCCGCGGTGGTGACCATCTGCTGCGTCCGCGGATGAAGCGTCCAGGTGTCTGCGAAGTACGAATTGAGCCGTTGCCGCAGGCTCTTGGCCTTGCCGACATAGATCACCCGGCCGGACGGGTCACGGAATCGATAGACACCGGGCTTATCGGGGATGGTACCCGGGGCGGGGCGGTAAGTGGACGGATCCGGCACGCCTGCGAGCGTAGCCCGCGAGTACGTCAAGATTGCCGTTCGCGGGCACCGGGACGCCCCGCAGTGGATCAGGCGACGGTGAGGTTGTCGCCGTTGACGGTGACGGTCTTGGCCGGCAGCGGCTTCGGGGCAGGGCCGCCCTTGACGCTCCCATCCGCTACGGAGAACTTGCTGAAGTGGCAGTTGCAGCCGATGACGCCGTTCTCGACGGTGCTGACCGGACAGCCATTGTGGGTGCAGGTGGCGCTGAACGCCTTGAACTGACCGGCGGTGGGCTGGGTCACGACGACGTTCTGGTCCTTGAAGATCTTGCCGCCACCCACCGGGATGTCGCTCGTCTTGATCGCGGCAGCGCCGGCCTGCTGGCCACCCTGCTGCTGGCCGGCGGTCGGCGCGGCCTGCCCGCCGTTGTTGGCGGAACCCCCGGTGGAGCCGGTGTCGGAACTATTGCTGCCGCACGCGGCCAGTACGGCGGCGGCACCGACGCCAGCGGCACCGGCGAGCACGTTACGCCTGGTCGTCTCGCTCATCTTGCTCCTCGTGGTAGGGGAAGCGACTGTCGTCCGTACTCACGCAGCCGGAAGCCGACCGGTTCACTACGGCGTCAGTCCGACTGAGACTCTCACGCTCCGACGAGGGCCGAATCACCCTTGCGACGGGTCGGTGTTCACCTTGCGGCCGGGCCGGCCGGGCCGCATGGCGGCGGCCGACCCCGCCGATGAGGGGTCCTCACCCCGCACGGGAGTGTCAGCGAGTCGCGGCAGCCGTCCGCTTGGTGGCCTTGCGTGCCGTGCTCTTCACTGCCTTCTTGGCGGCGGGACTACCCGACCCGTTCGCCTTCTCGGCCCGCGCCTGGGCGCTGCCGCCGGACGGCCGGCCGTCGAGGCCGAGAACATTCCGCAGGAACGCACCGGTGTAGCTGTCCGCGATCTCCGCGACCTCCTCCGGCGTACCGGCGGCGACGACGGTGCCGCCCTTGTGGCCGCCCTCCGGCCCCATGTCGATCAGCCAGTCGGCCGTCTTGATCACGTCGAGGTTGTGCTCGATCACGATCACCGTGTTGCCCTTGTCGACCAGGCTCTCCAGGACCAGCAGCAGCTTGCGGATATCTTCGAAGTGCAGACCGGTGGTCGGCTCGTCGAGCACGTACACCGTCCGCCCGGTCGACCGCTTCTGCAGCTCTGCGGCCAGCTTCACGCGCTGGGCCTCGCCACCGGACAGCGTCGGCGCGGGCTGGCCCAGCCGTACGTAGCCCAGTCCGACGTCGACGAGCGTCTTGAGGTGGCGGTGGATCGCCGGGATGGCGTCGAAGAAGCCAGCCGCCTCCTCGATCGGCATGTCGAGGACCTCGGAGATCGTGCGGCCCTTGTAGTGGACCTCGAGCGTCTCGCGGTTGTACCTGGCACCCTTGCACACCTCGCAGGGGACGTACAAGTCCGTCAGGACGTTCATCTCGATCTAGATCGAGCCGTCACCCGCGCAGGCCTCGCACCGGCCGCCCTTGACGTTGAACGAGAACCGGCCCGGCCCGTAGCCGCGCACCTTGGACTCGGTCGTCTCGGCGAACAGGCGCCGGACGTGGTCGAAGACTCCCGTGTACGTGGCCGGGTTCGAGCGCGGGGTGCGCCCGATCGGCGACTGGTCCACGCCGACGACCTTGTCGACCTGATCGAGACCGGTGACCCGGGTGTGCCGGCCCGGAACCATGCGGGCACCGTTGATCTGGTTGGCGAGCACCGCGTGCAGGATGTCGTTGACCAGTGTCGACTTGCCCGAGCCGGATACGCCCGTTACGGCCACGAACTGGCCCAGCGGGAACGACACGGTCAGGTTGCGCAGGTTGTTCTCCCGCGCGCCGTGCACGGTCAGCTCACGATCCGGCGTCTGTGGGCGCCGCACCTCGGGCGTCGGAATACTGCGCCGCCCCGACAGGTAGGCGCCGGTCAGTGACTCCTCGTTGGTGAGCAGGTCGTCCAGCCCGCCGCTGTGCACGATCTTGCCGCCATGCTCGCCGGCGCCGGGGCCGATGTCGACGATCCAGTCGGCGGTGCGGATGGTGTCCTCGTCGTGCTCGACGACGATCAGCGTGTTGCCGAGCTTCTTCAGCCGGCTCAGGGTCTCGATCAACCGGTGGTTGTCGCGCTGGTGCAGGCCGATGCTGGGCTCGTCGAGCACGTAGAGCACGCCGACGAGGCCCGAGCCGATCTGGGTCGCCAGCCGGATGCGCTGCGCCTCACCGCCGGACAGGGTGCCGGCCGCCCGGTCCAGCGACAGGTAGTCCAGACCGACGTCGACCAGGAAGCGCAGCCGTGCGTTGATCTCCTTGAGGACGCGCTCGGCGATCATCTTCTGCCGGGTGTTCAGCTTCATCCGGCCGAGGATCTCGGCGCACTCTCCCACCGAGAGGTTGCACAGTTCGGCAATGCTGCGCCCGTCGAGGGTGACCGCGAGGATCTCCGGCTTGAGCCGGGCGCCGCCGCAGGCGCCGCAGGGCACATCGCGCATGTACCCCTCGTACTTGTCCCGCGACCAGTCGGACTCGGTGTCGCCGTGCCGGCGCTCGATCCACTGCACGACGCCTTCGAAGCCGGTGTAGTAGGACCGCTCCCGCCCGTACTTGTTTCGGTAGCGCACGTGCACCTGGTCGTCGGAGCCGTACATGATCGCCTTCTGGGCGCGGCTGGACAGCGCCCGCCAGGGCGTGTCGAGGTTGAAGCCCTGTTCGGAGCCGAGCGCTTCCAGCAGGCGCAGGAAGTATTCCAGGGTGTGACCGCCCGACCATGGCTGGATCGCGCCCTCGCGCAGGCTGCGCTCCGGGTCGGGGATGATCAGCTCGGGGTCGACCTCTTTCTTGGTGCCGATGCCGGTGCACTCAGGGCAGGCGCCGAACGGCGAGTTGAACGAGAAGCTGCGCGGCTCCAGGTCGTCGATCGCGAGCGGGTGCTCGTTGGGGCAGGCGAGGTGCTCGGAGAAGCGCCGCTCGCGGTGCTCGTCGTCCTCGGCAAGGTCGACGAACTCCAGGATCACCACGCCCGCGGCGAGCTTGAGGGCGGTCTCGATCGAGTCGGTCAGCCGCTGCTTGGCGCTGGTCTTGACCGCCAGCCGGTCGACCACCACCTCGATCGTGTGCTTCTCCTGCTTCTTGAGCTTGGGCGGCTCGGTCAGCGGGTGCACGACGCCGTCGACCCGGGCCCGGGCGAAGCCCTTGGACTGCAGTTCGGCGAAGAGATCGACGTACTCACCCTTGCGCTCGCGCACCACCGGCGCGAGGACCTGGAAGCGGGTGCCCTGGTCCATGCCCAGCACCCGGTCGACGATCTGCTGCGGGGTCTGCTTGGCGATGGCCTCACCGCAGACCGGGCAGTGCGGCTCGCCCACCCGCGCGAAGAGCAGCCGCAGGTAGTCGTAGACCTCGGTGATCGTGCCGACCGTCGATCGCGGGTTGCGGGAGGTCGACTTCTGGTCGATGGAGACCGCAGGGCTGAGGCCCTCGATGAAGTCGACGTCCGGCTTGTCCATCTGCCCCAGGAACTGACGGGCGTACGACGACAGCGACTCCACGTACCGCCGCTGGCCCTCCGCGAAGATCGTGTCGAAGGCGAGACTGGACTTGCCCGAGCCGGACAGCCCGGTGAAGACGATCAGCGCGTCCCGAGGAAGCTCGAGGCTGACGTCGCGCAGGTTATGCTCCCGCGCTCCGCGAATGATCAGTCGGTCGGCCACAGCCCGCCCTCAGTAGTTGATCTGTCCCGATTGACACCCATCCGGATGCCGCAGCAACTGTATCCGCGGGGTCTGACATTTTCGTCTCCGCCAACGGCCGGCTGCCGTCACCAGATTACCCAGCACCCCATCGGCGCCGGCTGCCGCGACCTCGCGCGGCGACGTGGACTTCATCTCCGCACGAGCCGACGACATGGCCTCTTCATGAGCCAACGACATGGCCCGGCCGGCGGTCACGGCCACTGCACCGGCCCGCGCTCAAGATCCGCCGACCTGCGCCCTCGTCGATGCCGGCCCGGCCTGCCATGGGTACTCCTGGAGTGTCGATCACCACACCTCCACCCGGCAACGGGGTCAGGACGCAGAAGGTGGTGATGTGCCGCCCCCGGCCGTCGGCGCACAACGCATGCGTGTTCACGACGGTCGTCCCGGCGAGCGCGTTGACCAGGCTGGACTTGCCAGCACCGGAGAAGCCGAGCAGCCCGAGGGTGCACCCGTGATCGACGTAGCGCCGCAGGTCGGCCACGCCGTCGCCGGTGCGCGCGTTGACCAGATGGACCGGCACGTCCGGGACGGCCGCCGCGAGCCGCGCGGCGATCGCGGCTGGCCGCCGCACCAGGTCGGCCTTGGTCAGGATGACCACGGGCCGGGCACCGGAGTCGACGGTCAGCGCGATCAGCCGCTCGATTCGCCCCGCGTCCGGCGCCGCGTCGAGAGGCTCGACCACGGCCGCCACATCCAGGTTGGCGGCGAACACCCCGCCCTGGGATGCGGTGCCGGCGCCGGCCCGTACGACGCAACCGCGCCGGGGCAGGACCGACTCGACGGTGACCCGCCGGTCCGGCCAGGTGTGTACGACGACCCAGTCGCCGACGCAGGGCAGCGCGACCGCATCGTGTGCGGCGGCGGCGAGGACCGAGCCCGCCAGGCTTGCGCGGACCGCGCCGGACTCGCGCAGCACCGTGCAGACACCCCGGTCGACCCGCATGACTCTGGCCGGCCGCCGGGAGGGGCGGTCATAGGCGGCGTAGGCGCCGGCGAAGTACGGGTCCCAGCCCAGGGACCGCAGGTCGAACGTCATCGTCTTCCTTGTCTACGGCGGTTGATGGATGAGGTGGGGTATCGGCCGACAGGTCGACCCACCTCTTCTTGAGCGGTGCGACGATGAACGCGTTCGCCAACGACGGTAGGTCCGAGTCCGGCGAAGTGAAACCGAATATCGGCGGCCCCGGGCACACCCCGCTGCGGTAGTCGAGACCGCTCGCGCGGGGCGGCTTAGAGTGTTGGCATGACCGCCGACCCGCTCGTACTCCTTCCTGAGATCGACCGGGCGACGGCCCGGCTGCTCGAGACGGCGCGCAAACTCGGCGACGCCGGCGTGGCGCAGCCCTCGCTGTTGCCCGGCTGGACCCGCGGACACGTCCTGACCCACCTCGCCCGCAACGCCGACGCCTGCGTCAATCTGCTGACCGGTGCCCGCACCGGGGTGGAGACGCCGGCGTACCCCGACGACAAGCAGCGCGACGCCGACATCGAGGCGGGCGCCCGCCGCCCGGTCGCCGAGCAGGTCAGCGACCTGACCGCGGCGGCGGAGCGCCTCCACGAGGCGGTGGTGCAGATGCCGCCCGGGGCATGGGCCGCCACCGTGCGCTGGCGTGGCGGCCACACCAGGGCTGCCGCGTACATCCCATGGGCACGGCTGTGCGAGATCGGGTTGCACCACGTCGACCTGGATGCCGGATACCGGCCGGCCGACTGGTCGGAGGCATTCGTGCACCGGCTGCTGCACGACCTCGCCGCCGACCTCGCCGGCACGATGGCCCCGGTGCGGCTGCACGCCACCGACCTGGACCACGAGCTGAGCATCGGCGCTGACCCTGCCGTGACCGTGAGCGGGACCGGACACGGAATCGCCGCCTGGCTCAGCGGCCGCGCGGACGGCGCCGACCTGACCGTGACCCCCGAGGGACCGCTGCCGACCGTACCGATCTGGAAATGAGAGTGTTGTCGTGACCTATACCGGACAGGTGTCCCCCGGCGGTCCGCCGGACATCCGGGAACTCGCCGAGCTGACCATCATCAAGGTTTCCGTCGGCCCGATGGACAACAACGCCTACCTGCTGCGCAGCTCCGGCGAGCAACTCCTCATCGACGCGGCCAACGAGCCGGACCGGTTGCTGTCGTTGCTCGGTGCGGGCGGTTTGTCCACAGTGGTCACCACGCATCGGCACGGCGACCACTGGCAGGGTCTGCACGACGTGGTCGGCGTCTCCGGCGCCGAGTCACTGGCGCACGAGGCCGACGCGGTGGAGATCCCGATCGTGTCACAGACGTTGAAGGACGGCGACCGGGTACGCGTGGGAGACGCCGAACTGGAAGTCATCCACCTCGTCGGGCACACACCCGGTTCGATCGCCCTGCTCTACCGCGACCCGGCCGGGCATCCACACCTGTTCACCGGCGACTCGCTGTTCCCGGGCGGCCCCGGGCGGACGACGTCACCGGAGGACTTCACCAGCCTGATGAACGACCTGGAGACCAAGATCTTCGGGCGGCTGCCGGACGAGACCTGGTTCTACCCGGGCCACGGCAACGACAGCACGCTGGGCGCCGAGCGGCCCTCGATCCCGCAGTGGCGTGCCCGCGGCTGGTGATCAGCCGGGCGCACCGACCGCCGGTGGCGACGGTTCTTCCCCGCGCACGGGGGTAAGGCCGCACGGCGCACGGTCAGCCGCCACGACACGACGGGGGAACGCGGATGATCTTCGGCTACCCTGACCACCCCACCGTGTCGGCGGGAAGCCAGCTCACGCTGCGCGTGTCGACGGACGCCCCCGAGTTCCGCGTCGACTTCTGCCGGTGGGGCGACGGCGTCACGTTCCAGGGACGGTCGCCGTGGTACGTCGGCAGCAACGTGCCGGCGCACCTGCCCCACCAGGACTGGGGCCAGCCCGGCACCGGCCTGCACGGCGAGGAACTGCCGGGCTGGCCGGCGTACCCGTTTGTCATCCCGCCCGACTGGCCCTCAGGCGCCTACATCGCAGCCCTGGTCGAGGGCGACGGCAGAGGGCACAGCGTGAGCGGGCCGGATGGCCGCACCCTTGACGCCCGGCACGCCAGGGCGCTCTTCGTCGTCAGGAACTCGGGCCCCGCGGCGTCCATCCTGTACAAGCTTCCATTGCTGACCTACCAGGCGTACAACCAGGTGACGCCGTACGGGTACGACCCGGCGACCCGGCGGGGCGGCTGGTGCCTGTACACCCTGCCCGGACCGGAACAGGTCCCGGTGTCGGTCCCTGCCACTGTCTCGGTGCGCCGACCGGGTGGTGGCATCGGAGGTACACCGTGGGACATCGGCAACTTCGATCCGTTCGACCCGACACCCCGCCAGACGTTCGCCCACTGGGACGCCCCCTTCATCGCCTGGCTGGAGCGCAACGGCTACCGGGCCGACTACTGCACCGACCTCGACATTCACGACGAGTCGGGTCCGGAGTTGCTGCGCCGGTACCGCCTCCTGCTCAGCGTCGGGCACGACGAGTACTGGAGCGACGCGATGCGCACGCACGTCGAGCATTTCGTCCACGCGGGCGCCAACGTCGCCTTCTTCTCCGGTAATGCGTGCTGGTGGCGGATCACGTTCGACGACGACGTCACCTTTGGCCGGGTGAACAACTGGTCGGATGCTCCGGACCCCGATCATCCGGAGAACTCGCTGACAGGCGTCAGTTTCCGAAACGGAGGGGAGCGCGACCGCGACAACCACCCGGTCTCGGTGGGCTATCGGGCCCAGCACACCGAACACTGGGTGTACGAGGGGACCGGCCTGCGCGACGGGGACCGGTTCGGTGACCGACCCGACGAGTACCTCATCGGCTACGAGTGCGACGGCGCGCACTTCGACCGGGGTCGGCTCGCGCGCGGCCTACCGGTGCGGCCGACCGGCGCCGACGGTACGCCGGAGAGTTTCACGATTCTGGGCGTCGGTGATGTCAGCGGCAGCGGGTGGGGACGGGGAAACAAGGCGGCGACAATGGGCCTGCACACCAACAACGGCACCGTCTTCACCGCCGCCACGACTGATTGGGCCCGTGTCCTCACCCAGGGCACGCGACCGGCGGTGGACCGGATCACCCGTAACGTGCTCGACCGGCTGGCGGGGACGCAGCCGCTATGACCCACCCCAGGAGATGCTCTGCCCCGGTCTCATCTCGATCATCTCGACGTCGCCCAGCCCGAGGGAGTCGAGCGCGTCGCGAAACGCCGCCGGTACGCCGCGCGACTCGGCCGTGATCCCGTAGTGCATGGGCACGACGCGTCCGACCTTGAGCAGCCGGGTGGCCACCGCCGCCTCCGCCGGCCCCATCGTGTGCTGGTCGCCCATCGGCAGCAGGGCCAGATCCGGCTGGTACACCTCGTGAATGAGCTCCATGCCGGGGAACGCCGCCGTGTCTCCGGCGTGGTAGATCCGGCTGCCGTTGGAGAACTGCAGGACGAAGCCGGCCGCGACCCCGACGTAGGCCCACGGGTCGTCGTCGACGCTCGAACTGTGCTCGGCCGGCGTCATGGTTATCCGTACGCCTTCGAGGTCGACGATGCCGCCGACGTTCATCGTCCGCAGGTGCTTGAGTCCCCGGGAGCGCAGCCAATTTCCCAACTCCGCCACGGTGACGATCTTCGGCGCCCCCCGCTCGGCGATCGTGAACACGTCACCGATGTGGTCATGGTGGCCGTGCGTGATCAGAATCAGGTCGATCTCCCCGACGTCCTTGGCATCCTCGGGACAGAGCGGGTTGCCGAAGGTCCAGGGGTCGACCAGGACCACCTTCGACTCGGGGGTGATGAAACGGAACGTGGCGTGGCCGAGGCAGGTGATCTCGACCGCGTTCCCGTTCATGGGGTGTCGCAACGGCTTCCGGACCGTCACCTGCTCGGTATCGGGGGCTCCACCCGCTTGCGTACGAGGTAGGGCGGCATGGCGAGGGCGTGCATGGACGTCTGTTGAAGGCATGCGAGTGAGTCCTGAGGGGTCTCGACGAGTGGGTCGCCCCTGCCATTGAGGGACGTGTTCAACAGCACCGGGCAGCCCGTACGCGCGGCGAAGGCGTTGAGGAGTGCGTACAGAAACGGGGTGTTCTTCTCTTCCACCGTCTGCAGGCGCGCCGTCCCGTCGACATGGGTGATCGCCGGGAGCGCCTGGCGGTAGGTCGTACGGACATCGGCCGCGTACTGCATGAAGGGTGCCGGCCGGTCGACATCGAATATCGTCGCCGCGGCCTCGGCCAGCACGAGGGGCGCCAGCGGGCGGAACCATTCACGACCCTTCACCTGCGAGTTGATGAACCGCTGCATCCCGGGGTGCCGGGCATCCGCGATGATGCTTCTGTTGCCCAGTGCGCGCGGCCCCGACTCGCTGCGGCCCTGGTGCAGTCCGACCACCCGGCCGGAGTCGAGCAGCCGCACGATCTCGTCGACGAGGTCGGCCGGCCTGTCGACGATCAGGTCCGGGGAGGCTTCGCGCAGGGCGTCCTCCACGGCCTGTGTGTCAGGGTCAGGGCCGAGAAAGTCGTTGACCCAGCGAAAGTCGCTCGGATCCCCGAGGCAGTCGATCATCCCGTACAGCGCCGAGCCGAGTGCGGTGCCGCCGTCGTGGGGGCTGGGCGGTATGAAGACGTCGTCGAACCGGCTCTCCCGCAGCAGCCGGCCGTTGGCCGAGCAGTTCAGCGCGGTTCCGCCCGCGAAGCAGAGGTTGGCCGCGCCGGTCTCCTTGTACAGCCAGCCGGCGACCCGCAGGAGCGCGGCCTCGAACGCGCGCTGACCTTCGGCGGCCAGGTTGGCGCAGTCCTCGAAGGAGCCGGTCCCGTCCTGGAAGAACCCGAACCGGGTGCGGTCGGCGAAGATCTTCATCCACTCGTCGGGGATGTGGACCCGGTACTCGTCGACCCGCAGATCGGGCAGGCCCAGGGCGTGGGGTCGACCGAAGGGGGCCAGGCCCATCACCTTCCCCTCGCTGCCCTCCCCCGCGAAGATGGTTCGGGTCAGCAGGTAGTAGAAGCAGCCGAGACCGGCCGGGTCGGCCCAGTCGCCGTGCCAGAGCTGCTTGCCGACGCACTCGACGCGTCCCCGCTCACAGGTGTAGAACGACGCGACCTCCAGCAGGTCCGGCGCGGCGTCCGTGGACGGGAAGGGCTCGGTGAAGTCCTTCACCCGGCTGCCCTGCGCGTCCACGACCATCACGGCCGCCTGCGCGAACGGCGACGGGAAGAAGGCGCTGTACAGGTGCGCGAAGTGGTGGGACACCGTGACCACCCGTACGCCGTCGCGGAACGCGAGGCTCTGCGCGATCTCGTCCCGGTAGGCCGGCAGGCGCTCCATCTCGTCATCGGACGAGTAGCACTCGACGACGAGGTCAACCGGTTCACGCAGGCAGGGCAGGGCCGGCACGTAGAGGTTCGCGAGGTCGCCCAGGCGCCCCCAGTGGTGCTTGCGGCGGGTGATCCGCTCCTTCTGCAGGCTGTACACGGCCGGCGGGCCGGCGATGACGGAGATGGACGCGTCCTGTGTGCGGTTGATGCCGACGACGATAGGAGCGTCACTCATCACTAGCGCCTCCCTGGCGGGCAGAAGGAACGGGTGCTGGCGGTCGGCGCGACCTACCCCACCTGTCCGCGCGTCAAACCGCCGGCCTCCGAATGCCCGTCCGGTTCAGGTGCGGTCGAGGCGGGGGAAGACGACCTCGCGCAGCAGGAGCCGGATGGCCGCCGCCACCGGAATGGCGATCAGCGCGCCGACGATGCCGAGGGCGGTGCCGCCGATCAGGACCGCCACCAGGGTGGCGGTCGCGGGTACGTCCACGGTTCGCCCGATGATGCGCGGCACGATGAAGTAGTCCTCGGCGTGCTTGTACACGGTGAAGTAGACCGCGGTGGCGATCGCGACCGGTATCGAGATCGTCAGCGAGACGAGCGTGACGATGATCCCCGCGGTGAGCGCGCCGATCACCGGGATCAGGTCGAACAACGCGACCATGAGGGACAACAGCAGGGGGTACGGCACGTGCCAGATGACCAGCCACACGAACGCGAGGGCCGCGGCGATCAATGAGGTGATGAGGTTGCCCAGCACATACCCGCCGACCTTGCCGAAGATCTGGTCGCCGAGCAGGATCGCCCGGGGCCGCCGCGTCCCGGGCACGAGCCGGTAGATCAGCTTGCGGATCCGGGGCAGGTCGGCCAGGAAGTAGATGGTCAACACCAGCATGGTGAGCGTGGACACGAAGGCGTCCAGCACGATGATGCCGGCGCCGAGCAGGCCACCGAACAGTCTGGTCCCGCCGGCGGCATGCAACAGTTGGGTCGCGCGTTCGCGTACGTGATAGTGGGCTTCCAGACGCCCCAGGGTCGAGCTGCGGTCATTCAGGTGCTTGAAATAGTCGGGAAGCGCCTTGACGAACTGGCCGGTCTGGGCCGCCAGTGGGGGGATCGCCGCGGCGAAGAACCCGATGACCCCGCCGATCACCAGCAGGCTCACCAGCGTCACGGCCGCCCAGCGTGGCAGCCGCCGCCGGATCAACCACTGCACCACGGGATCGAGCCCGATCGCCAGCAACAGTGCGAGCACGATCAGGGCGAGCACCCCGCCGGAGCGCAGCACCAACTGGAGGAGAACGTATGTGGTCGCCACGCCCGCGGCGCCGAGCATACCGACGATGTACGGCGAGCGCCGGTTGAGCGGCGGGCCGGGCGTGCCCAGTTCGGGCTTGTCCCGACTCAACGCGGACGCCTCGGATTCGGCGGCCTTCCGTACCTCAACCTGATCGCTGGCGCGCTCCCCCGCCGGCAACGTCGTCTCGAATGCCCGGTCCGGATCTCTCTCTTCTCCATCCGCCGCCGCTGCGCCGTCGCGTACTGGCACGGGGCTCACCTCCATCACCCCGCCCGCGTATGGAGCGCACGAACGGTGCTCCCCGTATACCCCTTGATCGAGGCTCGACACGCCCGCCGTCCCGGTCGCCGCCATCGGCGCAGGTTTGAACCGTTCTAGTTGCGGTTGAACCGTTCTAGTTGCGGTAGTAAGCGGTGACGCTTCTCCGAACCATCTTCAAGGAGGCGGCCATGACCACCCAGCGCCGCGACGAGACCATGCCCCAGTCGGTCAAAGACAAGCAGCTCGATGCTCATCGGCTCGACCGGCGCGGCAGTCACATGACGACCGACCAGGGCATCCCGGTCGACGACACCGACAACTCATTGAAGGTGGGCGAGCGCGGAGCGACGCTCCTGGAGGACTTCCACCTCCGCGAGAAGGTCACGCGGTTCGATCACGAGCGCATTCCGGAGCGGGTCGTTCACGCCCGCGGCTCGGGGGCGCACGGCTACTTCCAGGTGTACGACGACTCGCTCGCGGAGTACACGACGGCGGAGTTCCTGCGCGATCCGCTCGCGGAGACGCCGGTGTTCGTCCGCTTCTCCACCGTGCAGGGCTCGCGCGGGTCGGCGGACACCGTCCGCGACGTACGGGGGTTCGCCACGAAGTTCTACACGTCGCAGGGCAACTTCGACCTCGTCGCCAACAACTTCCCGGTCTTCTTCATCCAGGACGGCATCAAGTTCCCCGACGTCATCCATGCGGTCAAGCCGGAGCCGTACAACGAGATCCCGACCGGCGCCTCGGCGCACGACTCGTTCTGGGACTTCGTCTCGCTGCAGTCGGAGACCATGCATACCGTCATGTGGCTGATGTCCGACCGGGCGATCCCGCGTAGCTTCGCCATGATGCAGGGCTTCGGCGTCCACACGTTCCGGTTGATCAACGCCGAAGGCCGCTCGACCTTCGTCAAGTTCCACTGGACGCCCAAGCGGGGTGTCAACTCGTTGGTCTGGGACGAGGCGCAGCAGATCGCGGGCAGGGATCCGGACTTCAACCGCCGCGACCTGTGGGACCTGATCGAGGCCGGCCAGTTCCCCGAGTACGAGTTCGGAGTGCAGCTGATACCCGAGAGCGACGCGGACCGGATCGACTTCGACCTGCTCGACCCGACCAAGATCGTGCCGGAGGAGCTGGTACCGGTGCGGCCGGTCGGGCGTCTGGTACTCAACCGCAACCCGGACAACTTCTTCGCCGAGACCGAACAGGTGGCCTTCTGCGTGCAGAACGTCCCGCCGGGCATCGGCTTCACCGACGATCCCCTCATGCAGGCGCGGCTGTTCTCGTACCTGGACACCCAGCTGACGCGGCTGGGCGGCCCGAACTTCGCGAGCATCCCGATCAACCGGCCGATCGTGCCGGTGCGCCATCACGAGCAGGACGGGTTCCACTACGACGACATACCTCTCCGGCAGGCCAACTACCACCCCAACTCGATCAGCGAGGGCTACCCGAAGGTCGGCGGCGAGAACGGGTACGTGCACTACCCCGAGTGGGAGGAGGGCCACAAGCTGCGCAAGCGCGCGGAGAGCTTCGCCGACCACTACAGCCAGGCGACCCTGTTCTGGAACAGCATGTCGGCGTGGGAGAAGAAGCACATCGTCGAGGCGTACCGGTTCGAGCTGGGCAAGGTCACCCGCCAGTACATCCGGGAGCGGGTCGTCGACCACCTCAGCCAGGTCGACCACGACCTGGCTGTCGCCGTCGCCGCCGGTATCGGGGTCGCCGAGCCGGCCAAGGCGGTCGACAACCACGGCCGTAGCTCACCGGCGCTCAGCCAGACCAACAAGCGGGGTGACAACGGGATCAAGGGGCGCAAGGTCGCGTTCCTGGTCGCCGACGGGGTCGACCCCGCGAGCGTCACGGCACTGCACGACGCGCTCGAACGGCAGGATGCCGTCGGTGAACTGCTGGCACCGACGGACGGCGAGGTCAGGACGTCGGACGGCGGGACGCTGCGGGTCGACCGGGCGATCACCACCGTCGCGTCGGTGCTCTACGACGCCGTGGTGGTGCCGGACGGGGCGGACGCGGCGGAGGCTCTCCGGGTGAACGCACCGACGCTGCACTTCATCGCCGAGGCGTACAAGCACGCGAAGCCGCTCGCCGTACTCGGCGCCGGCACCTCGCTGCTCGAGACCGCCCACCTGCCGCCGTTCGCAAACGGGATCAGCGGTCACGGGCCGGCCGCCGGCGTGCTGGCCAGAGAGGAACCCGGCGCGCCGCCCGACCGCTTCGTCGACGCCTTCATCGAGGCACTGGCGGCACACCGGTTCTTCCAGCGTCAGGTCGAGATGGTGGTCGCCTAGGGTTCACCTCCGCATGGGATGGTTGCCGGCGTGGCCAGTCGCCCCTCCCCCGCCGATCTCGCGGCAGCAGCCGGACGGACCATTCCCGACGTCATCGCTCCCGACCTCGGAGTGCTGTTCTGCGGCATCAACCCGGGCCTGTGGTCGGCGGCCACCGGGCACCACTTCGCCCGGCCCGGCAACCGCTTCTGGCCCGCGCTGCACCGGGGCGGCTTCACCCCGCGTCAGTTGCGCCCCGACGAGCAGGAACAACTCCTCGGGTACGGGCTGGGTATCACCAACCTGGTCGAACGGGGTTCGGCCAGGGCCGACGAGCTGACCCGCGAGGAACTGGTCACCGGCGGCGCGGTTCTAGCGGCGAAGATCCACGAGTACCGGCCGCGCTGGCTCGCGGTGCTGGGCGTCGGCGCATACCGGACGGCGTTCGGGGACCGTACGGCGAAGGTCGGCCCACAGCCGGAGCGAATCGACGGCGTACCCGTATGGGTCCTGCCGAACCCCAGCGGGCTCAATGCGCACTTTTCGCTGGATCGCCTGGCCGCCGAGTTCGCGTCGTTACGCGAGGCCGCGGACGGGCATTAGGTAAGCCTTAGGCATACGCTGAGCAGGTGACTGAGCAGTTGGACGAAGAGACGCTCGCCTTCGCGCACCGCATGTTCGACCTGGCCCGCTCCGGGCACACGGAGGAACTCGCCGCCCAGGTCGATGCCGGGCTGCCGGTCAACCTGACCAACGACAAAGGCGACACGCTACTGATCCTCGCGGCCTATCACGCGCACCCCGACACCGTCGCCGCGCTGGTGCGGCGCGGGGCGGACGTCAGCCGTGCCAACGACCGCGGCCAGACCGCCCTGGCAGCCGGGGCGTTCCGCCAGTCACGGGAGATCGTGACGACGCTGCTCGAGGCGGGGGCCGATCCCGCCGGGGGTAATCCGTCCGCGATCGAAACGGCCGCCTTCTTCGACCTACCCGAGATGCTCGCGCTCCTGCGCGTCGGGACCCCCTGATCACGGAGACGTCGGGCGTCACCGGCACCCGCCGCCTCCGTGAGCAGGGCTGAGTAAGGACTGTCCGAGGTGGCCGTACGGTCGCAGCAACGGGCCCGGCTCGGTCCGAAGCGCACATCGTAGTGATCCACGTGGCTCGGCGTTTGCATGGCGGCCGATCGGGACATGTTCCCGCCATGACCGACATCGAAAAGCTCGTCCATCAGGAGTGGGCCGCCGTCGAGTGCGACCGGCGCATCCCCATCAGCGATCCGGCCGATGGCCACGAACTCTTCGCCGCGCCGGTGTCGTCTCCGACCGAAGTGGACGCGGCAGCCAGCGCCGCACGATCTGCCGCCGCCGCGTGGGCACGTACCCCCGCAACCGCCCGTGCCGCGGCGGTCCACCGCGCCGCGGACGCCGTGGCGGCACGCGCCGACGACCTCGCCCGACTGACCACCCTGGAGATGGGTAAGCCGCTGGGTGACGCCCGCGGTGGGGTCGACGCGGGCGTGGGGACGCTGCGCCAGTACGCCGAACTGGGGCCCGTACACCGCGGTCGGTCACTCAACGGCGGCTTCGACGCCACCGACCTGATGGTGCCCGAACCGCGGGGCGTCGTGGCGGCGATAACGCCGTGGAACGACCCGGTCGCGGTCTCGTGCGGGCTGATCGGCGCGGCCCTCGTCACCGGCAACACGGTGGTGTACAAACCGAGCGAGCGCACCCCGGCCACCGGCTGGCTGCTGGCACGGATACTGTCCGAGCACCTTCCCGACGGCGTCCTCAACCTGATACTCGGCGACGGCGAGGCCGGCGCGCGACTGGTCGATCAGCCGATCGACGTGGTCGCGCACGTCGGCTCCACGGCGACCGGACGGGCCATCGCCCGGACCGCTGCTGGCACCGGCACCAAGGTGCTTCTCGAAAACGGCGGCAACGACCCGCTCATCGTCGACGCCGACGTCGACCCGGAGTGGGCGGCGGCCCAGGCGGCGCTCGGGGCGTTCGCCAACGCCGGGCAGATCTGTGTGTCGGTGGAGCGGATATACGTACACGCGGCGATCGCGGAACCGTTCCTCGCCGCCCTGGTCGCCAAGGCACGCGCGCTTCGGATGGGGCCCGGTCTGGAGCCCCGCGTCGAACTGGGACCGCTGGTCGACCGGCGTATGCGCGCCCACGTCCACGGACACGTGGAACAGGCGGTCGGCGCGGGTGCCAGGCCGCTCGTCGGCGGCGACATACCGGTCGGGCCTGGCTCCTTCTACCCGGCCACGGTGCTCACCGGCTGCACCGACGACATGGCGGTGATGCGGGAGGAGACGTTCGGGCCGGTCGCACCGGTCGCGGTGGTCGACACGTTCGCCGAGGCGCTCGAGCGCGCCGGCCAGGGCGAGTACGGGCTCGCGGCGACGGTACTCACCCGCGACCTGGCGCACGCGACCCGGGCGTGGCGGGAGCTACCCGCCGGCACCGTGAAGGTGAACAACGTGTTCGGCGGGGCACCGGGTGGCGCCGCCCATCCTCGCCGTGCGAGCGGACACGGGTACGGGTACGGGCCGGAGTTGCTCGACGAGATGACCCAGACGAAGGTGGTCCATCTGGCGGCCCCGCCGCGCTGACAGCCACGACAGCGAGGGCCACCGCGGCACCGACGACAGTTCGGCCGTCGCCAGGTGCCGCGGCGACGGCTCAGGCGTCACGCAGCCGGTGCGGGTCCACCTCCCGGTCCGGGAAACGACGCAGGTACTCCCGCTCCAGCTCGGAAGTGCGCCGATCATGGTGGGTCAGCGCATCCTCAGAGCCGTGGCGGAACGTGCGGTGTCGGGTCTCGTGCAGCCTGCGCAGTTCGCGCAGCAGATCGTCGGTACTCAACGCCGCGGGTTCGACCCCCAGCCCGGGCCGGGCCACATCGTCGGGCGTCTCGTGGTACGTCACATCCATCACTGTCCTCCCGTCACGGCACCTGGCCATCTCGCATACCCCGTCGAGGCGGGTGACATTCGGGGATTAGCACCTGCCGCCCTGGGGAAACATCCGGTAGGGGCCGAGAGGAGCGACGATGACGCACCTGATCAACGAAGACCGGACCGCCCAGCGCGCGGACGGTCGGTCCACGGCCGAGCTGGTGAAGCTCGCGTCCGAGCAGATTTCGCACCTGGTCCGCGACGAACTGCGGCTGGCGCAGGTCGAGATCAGCCGCAAAGGCAAGCAGGCTGGTATCGGGGCGGGCATGTTGGGTGGCGCCGGCGTGATGGCGCTCTATGGGGGGGCGGCCCTCCTGGCGACGGTGGTCCTCCTCCTCGCACTGGTGATGCCCGCCTGGTTGGCCGCCCTGATCGTCGGGGTCGTGCTCCTCTTCATCGCCGGGGGGATGGCGATGATCGGGCGCGCCCGGGTCAAGCGGGCGACCCCGCCGGTGCCGGAGCGGGCCGTGGACAGCCTCAAAGAGGACATCGGCACCGTCGCGGAGGCGGTCAAGGAGAGGGGATATCGATGACGACGACGCCAGGCGCCTCAGACGGCCCGGCGCCGCCGCGGACCGGGCCGGGGCAGTCCAAACCACCGACCGACGTAGATGAGCTGCGGGCGGACATCGCGCACACCCGCGCGGAGCTCGGCGAGACCGTACAGGCGCTGGCGGCCAAGGTGGACGTCAAGGCCCGACTGCAGGAGACCACCGACGAGGCCAGAGCACGGCTGCAGACCGCCGCCGAAGAAGCCAGGATGGCGGCGGCCGAGGCGCCCGAAAGGGCCCAGCAGCTGGTCTCGCGTACGGGTCGGGCGGTGCGCCGCAACCCGACGCCCCTGGTCGTGGTAGCCGGCACCGCAGCGCTGATCGTGCTGTTCCTGCGGTGGCGGAGGAGTCGGTGAACGCGAGGGATGAGCGCAGCGAGCCCCGCAGTCAGGAACGGGAGGGCAACACGATGGCCCGGGTGCTCTACAAGCCGCTCAGCCTCGCCGTCGGGGTCGCGGGAGGCGTCCTGGCCAGCATCGTGTTCAAGCAGGTCTGGAAGAGGATCACTGGCGAGAACGAGGCGCCCAACGCCACCTCCGAGGATTACACCTGGGCCGAGGTGCTGACCGCGGCCGCGCTGCAGGGCGCCGTCTTTGCCGTGGTGAAGGCTGCGGTCGACCGGAGTGGCGCGGCCGGCTTCCGCAAGCTGACCGGCACGTGGCCCGACTGACGACCCGCCCGACGATCGTGATCGGGGTGGTGAACCGTAGTACGGTTCACCACCCCGATCACGTGCACCCGACCGGCTCCGGCGCAGGCCACGATCGCCGGCTGCCAGCCGCTCCCCTGTCACGCCACGGCGTAACGCAGATTCACGGGAACAGTGATGGTCGGTGCGCTGTTGTACCAGAAATGCGTCGCGGCGGCGGCGTCAAGCGCCACCCGCGCGTCGCCGTTCGCCGTCCAGCGTCCATGTTCCATCTTCGAGGCGTAGGCACGCTACCGTTGACGCAGTCAACGCGCTGCCCGCAACCGATTCCGCTCACAGCCCTCGGTGCTGGACGCCACCAATCCGCCCCGGCATCGCCGGTGATCACACACCCAGGACAATAGGACTTATGCAGACCCGCTCCGATCTCCGCAACGTCGCGATCATCGCCCACGTCGACCACGGCAAGACCACACTGGTCGACGCCATGCTCCGGCAGTCCGGCGCATGGCACTCCCGGGCCGAGATGGCCGACCGGGTCATGGACTCCATGGACCTGGAGCGGGAGAAGGGGATCACGATCCTCGCCAAGAACACCGCCGTCCTGTACCACCAGTCGGATGGCGAGGACGTCACCATCAACATCATCGACACCCCAGGCCACGCCGACTTCGGCGGCGAGGTCGAGCGGGGACTGACCATGGTCGACGGGGTGCTCCTGCTCGTCGACGCGAGCGAGGGCCCGCTCCCCCAGACCCGGTTCGTGCTGCGCAAGGCGCTCAAGGCCCGGCTGCCGATCATCCTCGTCATCAACAAGGTCGACCGTCCCGACGCCCGGATCAAGGAGGTCGTCGACGACTCGTACGAACTCTTCCTCGACCTCGTCGCCGACGAGTCGCAGTTCGACTTTCCCATCGTCTTCGCCTGCGCGCGCGACGGGCAGGCCTCACTCAACCAGCCCGACGACGGTGGCCACCCCGACTCCCCCGACCTCGAGCCACTGTTCAGGACGCTGCTCGACACCATCCCGGCGCCGTCCTACCAGGAGGGCGCCCCGCTGCAGGCGCACGTGACGAACCTGGACGCCTCGCCGTTCCTGGGGCGTCTCGCGCTCTGCCGGGTACACGAGGGCACGATCCGCAAGGGCCAGACCGTGGGCTGGTGCCGCGAGGACGGCAACGTCGAGCGGGTGCGGATCTCCGAGCTACTCATGACCGAGGGCCTGGATCGCAAGCCGGCCGAGGAGGCGGGGCCGGGCGACATCATCGCCGTCGCGGGCATCCCGGAGATCATGATCGGCGACACCCTCGCCGACGCGGAGAACCCGCAGCCGCTGCCGCGCATCACCGTCGACGAGCCGGCCATCTCCATGACCATCGGCACCAACACCTCGCCCCTCGCGGGCCGGGTCAAGGGCTCGAAGGTGACCGCGCGGCTGGTCAAGGACCGCCTCGAACGGGAGCTGGTCGGTAACGTCTCGCTGCGCATCCTGCCTACCGAGCGCCCCGACGCCTGGGAGGTACAGGGCCGCGGCGAACTGGCGCTGGCCATCCTGGTCGAGCAGATGCGCCGCGAGGGCTTCGAGCTGACCGTGGGTAAGCCGCAGGTGGTCACCCGCGAAATCAACGGCAAGGTGCACGAGCCGGTCGAGCGACTGACCATCGACGCACCCGAGGAGTACCTCGGCGCGATCACCCAACTACTCGCCACCCGCAAGGGCCGCATGGAGCAGCTGATCAACCACGGCACCGGCTGGGTGCGCATGGAGTGGCTGGTGCCCGCCCGCGGCCTCATCGGCTTCCGCACCGAGTTCCTCACCGACACCCGTGGCACCGGCATCCTGCACCACGTCTTCGAGTCCTACGAGCCGTGGTTCGGTGAGCTGCGCACCCGCGCGACCGGATCGCTGGTCGCCGACCGCGCCGGGGTGGCTACGCCGTTCGCCATGATGAACCTGCAGGAGCGCGGCACGATGTTCGTCGAGCCGACCACCGAGGTGTACGAGGGCATGCTCGTCGGGGAGAATTCCCGCGCCGACGACATGGACGTCAACATCACCAAGGAGAAGAAGCTCACCAACATGCGCGCCTCCAGCAGCGACGAAACGGAGAAGCTGATCCCGCCGCGGAAGCTCTCGCTGGAGCAGGCGCTGGAGTTCTGCCGCGAGGACGAGTGCGTGGAGGTCACCCCGGATACGGTCCGGATGCGCAAGGTGCACCTCGACCACAAGGAGCGCGAGCGGATCTTCCGGCGCCGCGCGCACTCGAACTGACGCGTCACCCGTCACCCGCCGCCGGTGTCAGCGCTGCACAGCGCGGACACCGGCGGCGCCGCGTCTACGGCGGATCAGCCAGACCGCGAGCGTCACGATGGCGATGACCTCGGCGACCGCGCCCGGCCAGCGGGTGACGATGGCCAGGTTCAGGCTGTCGGGCAGCACGACGAAGCTGAGTACCGCCACCACCACCGCGGTGATGCGCAGTACCCGCGTGGTCGCCGCGGCGGCGAGCACGGCCGCCGGGGTGACCGCATACCAGGGGTAGACCACCGGCGCTAACACAACGGTCGCCGCGAGCGCGGTACCGGCGGCAGCGATGACCGCCCGGGTACCGCCCTCTCGGGCGGCCCGCCACCACCCGACGACGAGTACCACCGGCAGCAGAAGGTAGAGGGCGGCAGCACGCGCCACCTCGACCGTGGCGGGGATCATCGGGTGGATGCCGAACAGCGAGACCGGCACGGCAGCCAGGGCTCCCAGCACCGCACCGACCGCGCTGGGCGGCGACATCCAGGTGACCGGCTGGTGGGATACCGGTAGGGCGGTGGCCCAGCCGACGTCCAGCCCGGCGACGAGGGTCAGCGCGGCGAAAGTGATCCCGGCCGCAGCGCCGACGGTGGCTACCGCGCGGGGCCAGCGGCGCCCCGCCCCGACCGCGAGCAGTACGACGAAGGGCAGCACGACGACGGCGGTGGCCTTCACCGCCACGGCCGCGCCGACCACGGCGGCGCCGGGGACGACCCGGCCAGAGGTGGCGAGCGCGAGTCCGGCGACGACCAGCCCCGCCGTGAGCGCGTCATGGTGAGCCCCGCCGACCAGATGTACCAGGACAACGGGGTTTGCCAGCCCCAACCAGAGGGCCGCAGCCGGGTCGGTGCCGCAGCGGGTCGCGAGGGCCCGCAGACCGACCGCGAGTAGGACCAGGCCGGCGACCGCGGCAAGCCGGAGTACGGCGATGATCGCCAGCAACGGACCGTGGGTCGCCACCGCTGCCGCAGTGACCAGGACGGCGATCGGACCGTAGGGCGCGGGCTGGTCGCGCCAGATGGGTGGCACCGCCGTCAGCCACTGGCACGGCAGGCTGGCCGGCCCCACCCGGTACGGGTCCGCACCCGCCAGGTAGGTCTGACCCTGGCAGGCATACGAGTAGACATCAGTGCTGGCCAACGGAGCGGCAAGCAGCAGCGGTGCGGCCCACAGCGCCGCGGTGACGATGACGGCTCGCGGCGTGGCCCGGCCTTCCCGGGCCTCACGGCCGAGCACCCACCAGGCTGTCACCAGGACGGCCGTCGCGACGATCCACACCCCGAGGCCGGTCCGGTGCCAGGCGGACCCGGGCAGCAGCGGCGCGGCCGACATCAGTTGGTGGGGCCGCTGCCAGGGCAGGGCACCAACCGTCCAGGACAGCAGCGCCATGAGAGTGGTGGCGGCCAGGCCCGCGTACCGTGCCGCCGACGTCCGCCTGGCGCTTCCCGCGTAGGAAGGCGCCGTCGGGGTGTCGCCGGGTGCACGTGGGCCGGTGATCGGGTGGATGTGCCTGGCACCGGAAGCGTTCACGCTCTATGAAGCAACAGTTCGCGGAGCCTGTCGGCCGTTTCGTCGTCCACGCCGAGTCCGTCGCGCACGTAGCGGTCCATGTCGCCGTACCCGCGCTCCACCTCGCCATACGCCGCCGTCAGGTACTCCAGCCGCGCTTCGAACAGCGGCAACAGGACCTCCGGGTGCACCATCCGGCCCTTCGCCCGCATCGCGTTCATGATCGCAACGTGCGTGGCCCGCGAATAGTCGTTCGTAGCCAGGTAATCGGCGACGATGGTGTCCCGGTCCACCCCGAGAATGCTGAGCACGATGACCGACAGCCAGCCGGTACGGTCCTTGCCGGCGCTGCAGTGAAACAGCAGCGGCTCGCCCCCGGCCTCGGCGACCGCCCGGACTGCCGCTGTGAACCCGGCCCCGGCTCGCGGGTCTGTGACCATCCAGCGATAAATCGCGAGCATGGCGCCCGGTGAGCCGTCGACCGGGGCGACCGGGGCGACCGGCGCTACGTCGTGGCCCATGAGCGCCGCCGACACGTACGTGAAGACCGGATGATCCGGATCGAACACCGGGATGTGGCGTACCCGCGGCGAAGGGTCGGTCGGTAACCGGTCGGGTGGGGCGGCGTTGATCTCACTCGCGTCGCGCAGATCGACCACGCAGGCCAGCTTCCGCTCCGCCAACTTCGCCACGTCGCCGTCGGTCAGGCGCCCCAGCCCGCCGGCGCGCAGCAGCATGCCCTCGCGCAGCCGTCGGCCGTCGGCCGTGACGATGCCACCGAAGTCACGGGTATTGGGCGCGCCGACAAGACCCAGACCGCGCTCGAGCATGCCGCCTCCGTTACGTCGTTCCTGCCGGACAGCCTGCCCTATGCGCCGCACAGCCCGGCGGGTACCCGGCTGCGGAACGCTCCGGACACCGGACACCGGCTTGTCGGCGCGGCAGAATGGCTGGTCAGGCGCTCAGTCCTTGACGCGGTCACGGTCGTGCGGCGCAGCTTCGGGTGCGGCCGCTGGGCCGATGATCGCCCGGCGGGCGATCCGGCGGGACTTGAGGACACTGGCCACCGCCGTGACCGCGAGCGTGCCGACGATGGCCGCGAGCGAGACCTCCGTGGAGATCTCGGGCGCCCATCTGACGGGATTCCCGCTGTTGATGAA